>DATGHJ010000285.1:0-5732 GCA_035308085.1 Trinickia sp.
CGCGATGGCACAGCCCGGTGCTGGGCGACGTTCCGCCGAATCTGTTCATCCGGGTCGCGGAGAAGAGCGATCTGATCCATCAAGTGACGGCCGTTCTGCTCGGCAAGGCCCTCGCATACATGACGCAGCGCGACCGGCGCATCCGTGTTTCATTCAATCTTTCGGCTCGCGATATCGCGTCTCCCGTGGCGGTGGAGAAGATTCGGGAGACGGTGCGGAAAAGCCGTGTCGATGCCGGCAGGCTCACGTTCGAGATCACCGAAACGGCGGTGGTACAGGACTTCGAGCAAGGGCGTGCGGCGCTGTCCGAGCTGAAGGCGCTAGGCGCGAGAATCTCGCTCGACGACTTCGGGACCGGCTACTCGAGCTTGCACTACATCCACCAGTTGCCGCTGAACAATGTGAAGGTCGACCAGAGCTTCGTGCGGAATATTGAACAAGACACCGCCGCGCAGGGCATCGTGCGCAGCATCGTGGAGCTGTGCCGCAACCTCGGGCTCACGTGCGTGATCGAAGGCGTGGAGACGGATGAACAGGTGGCCGTGCTTCAGCGGCTCGGATGCACGTTCATGCAGGGCTATCACTTCGGCAAGCCCGCCCCGTTTGAAACGGCTCAGTCCCAACAATTCCGAAACGCCACGGCCGCAATCACCGGCACGCAGACCACTAGCGGAATCGCGAAGATCGGCAACTCGGCGTAAATAATCCACGCCAGGCCGACGGCAAACGTCGCCAGCCCGACCAGGGCCGAAAGCACGTTCAGCATGCGCTTGGACGGGCCCTTCTTCGCCGGCGCCTTCGCCGTTTGGGGTTCTACTGATCGAGGGTCCATCGTCGGCTTCCTATCGCGCGTCAGCGCTCGTGGTTCAACTGTTTTATTGATTCGCGGTCTGATCGAGATAGCGCGCATCGTTTCACGAACCGCGGACGTCACGCAGTTGCCAAGCGTACGGTGCCGGTGCTGTAAGTAAAACGATCTAGGGTCTGCCGCACGTAAACCGTGCGGCCAAACGCCGGCTCAACTATCCGCCTTCTTCACGACGAGGCGGTGAATCACCTTGCCCGACGACGCGCTGACTTCCTCTCGATCGAGCAGCACGGTATCGCCAGCGCCGATTTCCTGCATCACGAGGCGTTTATCGAATGCCGAGTAGAGGCGGCCGCGCTTGTCGCGCTCGGACTCGCCTTCGGTCACCCGCCAGCTCAGATACAAGGTGCCGCCGGGCTTCAGAATGTCGCGCAAACGCCGGACCGCCGGCCCGATGAGTTCGGGATCGAGATGCATGACGACCGTCTCGCACAGCACGTTTTCGAACGTGCCCGGCGCGATGTTCGTCAACTCCGGCAAGCGCGCAATGTCGAAGCGCAGTTTGGGATAGCGCGTCCTGGCCTCGCTCAGCAATCCCTCGGACGCGTCGTAGCCGCTTGCATCGAAGCCGTTTGCAGCCAGCCACGCGACATCGCGCCCCGCTCCGCAGCCGATGTCGGCGGTCGGGCCCGGCTCGAAGTACTGGCTCAGCAGCCGGTACATGTCGTTCGGGGCAGGCTGGCCGATCCAATCGTCGGCGAACGACGCCGCGGCCTCGTCGTAGGCCGCCAAGGTTTTCTCGTCCATCGTCGGGCTCGCTTCAGGGATTTCGAGGGGGACTCGGCGGATTATCGGCGAAGTCGATTTGCCATGCTCGACGCGGCCTCATATTTCGGTGCGAATGTCAGCCTTCGATCCGTCCGCGTGTCGTGCCGAGCAATTCGGCCATGGCGCGGCGCGCTCCCTGCGCATCGCGCGCCTTGATCGCGTCGAACACCGCCGTGTGCTCGGCAAGCGAGGCGTTGAACACGTCCGCCCGCTTCGCATTCAGCCGCAACTGCCCTTCGAGCGTGCGCTCGATCAGCGCGCCGAGCGGCAGCAGCAACTCGTTGCTGCACGCGTTCAGCACGCTCAAGTGAAAGCGCAGATCGGCGCGCACCCATTCGTCGACGTTCTGCGCCGCCGCCATTGCCGCATGCGCGTCTTCGATGAAGCTCAGCGTCGCTCCGGAATGGGCGCGCGCCGCCAGTTCGGCCGCGAACGGCTCGATCATCTCGCGCATCTCCTGGAGCTTGAGCGCGAACGCCATCGGCTCGGCGACGCGCGCGTACCAATCAAGCAAGTCCGCATCGAGCAGATTCCACGCGATGCGCGGCCGCACGCGCGTGCCGACCTTCGGACGCGATTCGACGAGCCCCTTCGAGGTCAGCGTGCGCAGCGCCTCGCGCAGCACGGTGCGGCTCACGCCGAACGACTCCATCAGTTCGGCTTCGCGCGGCAGCGTCGATTCGGGCGCGTAGTCGCCGCGCAGGATCGCCGTAGCGAGCAGATGGGCGACGCGCCCGTGCAGATCGTGCTGGATGGTGTCCTCCGGTTGTGGGCCGGCGCCTTCCGTCACGCGCCGGGACCGCGATTATCACGTATTGGGGCGCGGCCCTGATCGCTTGACCTCGAAGCTCCCATTCCGAATAATACTATTAATACTACGAGATGCCGAAATTTGCGATAGGATAAGCGCTCGGCATTCCACCATCACTCTCCGGAGCAGGAGTCACCCGCCCATGAAAATCACCAAGCTCGAAACCTTCATCGTTCCGCCGCGCTGGCTCTTTCTCAAGATCGAGACGGACGAAGGCGTGGTCGGCTGGGGCGAGCCGGTCGTCGAGGGCCGCGCGCACACGGTCGAAGCCGCAGTCCACGAGCTCGCCGACTATCTGATCGGCAAGGACCCGCTTCTGATCGAAGACCACTGGCAAGTCATGTATCGCGCAGGCTTCTACCGCGGCGGCCCGATCTCGATGAGCGCGATCGCCGGCGTCGATCAGGCGCTCTGGGACATCAAGGGCAAGCACCACGGCGTGCCCGTGCATGCGCTGCTCGGCGGCCAGGTGCGCGATCGCATCAAGGTGTATTCGTGGATCGGCGGCGACCGCCCGAGCGACGTCGCGAACAACGCGCGCGCGGTGGTCGAGCGCGGTTTCAAAGCGGTCAAGATGAACGGCTCGGAAGAGCTGCAGATCATCGACACCTTCGACAAAGTCGAAAAGGTGATCGAGAACGTCGCCGCCGTGCGCGAAGCAGTCGGGCCGCACGTCGGGATCGGGGTGGACTTCCACGGCCGCGTGCACAAGCCGATGGCGAAGGTGCTCGCCAAGGAGCTCGATCCGTACAAGCTGATGTTCATCGAGGAGCCGGTGCTGTCGGAAAACGTCGAGGCGCTGCGCGACATTGTCAACCAGACGAGCACGCCGATCGCGCTCGGCGAGCGGCTCTACTCGCGCTGGGACTTCAAGCACATTCTGGCGGGCGGCTACGTCGACATCATCCAGCCGGACGCCTCGCACGCGGGCGGCATTACCGAGTGCCGCAAGATCGCGTCGATGGCCGAGGCGTACGACGTCGCCGTCGCGCTGCACTGCCCGCTCGGCCCGATCGCGCTCGCGACGTGTCTCCAGATCGACGCGGTCAGCTACAACGCGTTCATCCAGGAACAAAGCCTCGGCATCCACTACAACAAGGGCAACGACCTGCTCGACTACATCAAGAATCCCGAGGTCTTCCGATACGAAGACGGGCTCGTGTCGATTCCGCAGGGGCCCGGGCTCGGGATCGAGGTCAACGAAGAGAAGGTGCGCGAGATGGCGAAGACCGGCCACCGCTGGCGCAATCCGGTGTGGCGTCACGCGGACGGCAGCGTCGCGGAATGGTGAGCGTGGCGTGACGTGCGCCCGCGTTACGCGGGCGGCGTCTCAGTTATGTGACGTTATGGGCGGATTGGTCGCGCTCGTCGCATAAGCCGCTCGTGCGCGGCGCATGTGAATATCGCGCGAGCCTTGCCGCCCGGGGCTTGCGCGCTCGTCTGACGCGTTCGCGTCACGATTGGCCCGCTCCTTGCTGTCTTCCCTGCAAACGACAAGCGGGGGGCAGCAAATGGGCGAGTTCCTGCCGGACTATCTGATTCGCGAACAAACGGCCGTCGGCACGCTGGTCGTCTTCGGCGTGCTGCGTGTGATCGCCGCGGCCATTGGCTACGGACGCGGCTGGCGCGTCGCGGCAATCGGGCAGTGCTGCATCGGCGCGGCGCTCATCTACTGCGCACCGCAGCTCTTCGACGTGCTGGTCAATGCGTATCAAGCGCACGTCGCGTCGGCCGAGCTCGAAGGCAAAATCGCGGGCTGCGCGATCGCGCTGTTCTGCGCGCCGATCGTCAGCCACAAGCTCGGTTACGAGTGAGTCTCAGGATTGCGACAGCCGCGGCCACCGAGACTCAGCCCGCCGCGAGATACCCCGGGGCGCTGTGCGCCAACGCCGCCGCCGCGATGAACACGCCGATCATCACCAGGGCCTCGAGATGCAGCACGTTGTTGAACGTGTGCGCGTCCACCGTCGACGCCGTGCGGCGCAGTCTCGGCAGCACCGACATGCGGTTCATTCCGCCCAGCACGATCGCAAACGCGACCAGCGCGAGCTTGAGCAAGAGCACGTGGCCCCACGTGCTCGACTGAAGCGGCGCGAGCGACCCGCCGAGTCCGCGCTCCGCATTGAGCGCGCCCGTGACCACGACGAATCCGAGTGCGATCAGCGACGCTTGCGACACCTGCCCCGCCACGCGAATCAGCGCGCCGCGCGCCACCGACGTATCGAGCGCGGGCAGCACGCCGAATCCGCCGGCCAGCACGACGCCGCCCCATGCGCCTGTCGCCAGAATATGAAGCGTGTGAATGGCGGCGGCCGCCGACCACACGCCTGCGTCGGCGGCGTGCCCAAGCAACGCCTTGCCTGCCGCAACCACGATGACCGCCAGCCAGAACAACGCATGACTGAGCGGGCCGTTGCGTCCAGAGAGCACCGCGAGCAGCATCACCACCGCGCCGCCGAACGCCACGCACCACGCCTGGCCGACGTGCGTCTGCGCAAGCACGGTGGGCACGACGCTGAGCGCGGAGAGCACGTCCGAGCCGCTCATCGAAGCGGCCTGATACACGAGCCAGCCCGCATCGGCCAGCATGAGCACGATGGCGGCCGCCACGAGAGATCGTTGCGCGCGCAACCATGCGTGGTGCGAAGGTGCAGCGATCGCGCGGCCGCCTACTTTCACGAGCCACGCGTCGACCAGCGCTGAGCCGATGGCAAACGCGAACGCGACGTTCATCAATGCGGCCATCGCGACCTGGCCGATCCACAGTCCGTCGAACCTCATCGGACGACCCGCTCCGCTGCCTTCGGCGCATAGCGTGGCGCCGAATGAGACGGGGACGCGTCGAAGCTCGCGGTGGCGGCTGCGCGCATAGACGGCGCGCGCAACAGGGGATCAGACAGATCGAAATAATTCATCGGCAGGCTATCGAAAGGAAGAAGTCAGGAACCGCACAACGGATGCTTGGCGCGCGCCATCACGGCACGGTCCGTCCGCATGCGCAGGCGAGAGTGTACGCTTCGATGCCCCTCGCTCGCGACGGTTCAACCGGCGTTGGCGAATGGCCGTCCATGCTGCACAATGAATCGCTATATCGCCCCGGGCGAGGCGGCCGCCGCGCAACCACTCCGGTCACTTCGCCACCGACAGGAAACGATCATGAACAAGTCCGTATCGCGCCATGCCCTGTTCGCCGCCGCACTCGCCGCTGCCGCGAGCGTCGCGCCGCTCGCCGCGCACGCCGACGATGCCAACGCGCAGGTCAATTGCTACGGCGTCTCGAAAGCT
>DATGHJ010000286.1:0-3840 GCA_035308085.1 Trinickia sp.
GTACCACGGCGGCATCTACGGCGATTTCTTTCCGGCGCCCAGCGTCGTGCCGTTCCACTTGACGGCGGGTCTCTTGATCGGCGGCGACAATCTCGACGGCACGGCGACCGCGATGTCCGGCACGTACACGCTCAACGGCACGATGGTCTCGGCGGCGGGCGAGCAGATTCATGCCAAGGTGACGTTGCCGGCGGTGCGGCCGTATATCGGCATCGGCTTCGGCCACTCGCCGATTGCGAAGAAGGGCTTCTCGATGTTCTTCGATGCGGGCGTGGCCTACGGCAAGCCGCACGTGTCGTTCGACGTGCCCTCCGACATCGTGGCGGAAGCCGGGCAGGCGAACGTAAATGCCGAACAGCAGCAGTTGCAGGACAAGGCGAACAACTGGCGCTTTTATCCGATCGTGAAGATCGGCGTGTCGTACCGGTTTTAAACGGGTTGATCTGATTTCGAGTCGCGCCAAGCGCTTGGAAGCGACGCGTGGCGCCGCCACCGCATTACCCTGTAGTTCGTTTAGTCCCGCCTGTCGCGCCGCACGGAAGCAGCGGCCGCTCAGGCGGGCTTTTTTTCGGGTAACGCAGCGCCAGGTGATTCAGCTGTCCATCACCGGCTGGCGCGTGCGCAGATAGTTCTCGAAGTCGGTCGCGACTTCGGGATGGCGCAGCGCGAACTCGACGGTCGCCTTCAAGTAACCGAGCTTGCTGCCGCAGTCGAAGCGCGTGCCGTGGTACTTGTACGCAAGCACTTGCTCGTCGGCCAGCAGCGACTGGATCGCATCGGTCAATTGCAGCTCGCCGCCCGCGCCCGGCTTCAGCGCGCGCAGGTGATCGAAGATGCGCGGCTTCAACACATAGCGGCCCACCACGCCCAGGTTCGACGGCGCGACTTCCGGCGCCGGTTTCTCGACGATGCCCGACATCTTGATGATCGCGTCTTCCCATTCCTTGCCGTCGACGATGCCGTAAGACTTCGTGTCCGACGGCGGGATCTCTTCGACGCCGATCACCGAGCTGTGATAGTGATCGAACACCTCGATCATCTGCTGCATCACGGGCGGCTCGCCGTACAGCAAGTCGTCCGCGAGGATCACGGCGAACGGGTTGTCGGCGACGAGCTTCTCGGCGCACAGCACCGCATGGCCGAGGCCGAGCGCTTCGGGCTGGCGCACGTAAAAGCAGTCGACATGGCTCGGCTTGATGCTGCGCACGAGTTCGAGGAGCTTGTCCTTGCCGCGCGCTTCGAGTTCGGCCTCGATTTCGTATGACTTGTCGAAGTGGTCTTCGATAGCGCGCTTGCTGCGGCCCGTCACGAAGATCATCTCGGTGATGCCGGCGGCCATCGCTTCTTCGACCGCGTATTGGATCAGCGGCTTGTCGACGACCGGCAGCATCTCCTTCGGGCTCGCCTTGGTCGCAGGAAGGAATCGGGTGCCTAGGCCCGCTACCGGAAAGACGGCTTTGGTGACTTTCAACATGGGATCTGCGTCCTCGTGTGTGCTCGAAATGGTTCAACCGTCAACGTCACGCGGGGAGCCGCGCGAGTTGGGCGCTCAGCTTGGCGATGGTGTCCCGATATTCTGACAGCCTTTTTTGTTCCTGTTCCACAACTGCGGCAGGGGCTTTTGCGACAAAAGCCTCATTTCCGAGCTTCGCGTTGCACTTGACGATCTCTGCATCCAGACGAGCAATTTCCTTGCCAAGCCGTTCGCGTTCGGCCGCGACGTCGATCTCGACCTTCAGTACGAGCTTGTCGCCGCCGACGATTGCAATCGGCGCGCCATGGGCTTCGGCGTCGAGCGTCGCTTCGTCGGCGATGATCTTGACCTCCGAAAGACGCGCGAGCGCTTGCGCGTAAGGGGCGAACGTGCGCAATTGCTCAGCGTTGCCGGTTGCCAAGAGCGGCACTTTCGTCGCCGGGGACAGATTCATTTCGCCGCGCAGATTGCGGCAGGCGTCGATGACCGCTTTCAGCTCGGACGCCCAGCGCTCGGCGCTTTCGTCGATTTTTTTCGGCTCGGCGAGCGGGTAGCGCTGCACCATGATCGACGCCGCGCCTTCCGCTGCCTCTACCGGGTAGCTTTTGGCGAGCGGGGCGACCTTCTGCCAGAGCGCTTCGGTGATGAACGGGATGATCGGGTGTGCGAGGCGCAGCACCGTTTCGAGCACGCGCAGCAGCGTGCGGCGCGTCGCCCGCTGCTGCTCGGGCGCGCCGTTCTGGATCTGCACCTTCGCGAGTTCGAGATACCAGTCGCAGTACTCGTCCCACACGAACTTGTAAATTGCGTTCGCGACGTTGTCGAAACGATAGTCGGCGAAGCCCTTTTCGACTTCGGCTTCGACGCGTTGCAAGAGCGACACGATCCAGCGGTCCGCTGGCGAGAAGTCGAGATAGCCGCCGGGGCCGCAGTCGCCTGCGCCGCACAGCTCGGGCTTGTCGAAGCCGCACTCGTGACCTTCGCAATTCATCAGCACGAAGCGCGTCGCGTTCCAGAGCTTGTTGCAGAAGTTGCGATAGCCCTCGCAGCGCGCGAGGTCGAAGTTGACGTTGCGGCCGAGCGTCGCCATCGACGCCATCGTGAAGCGCAAGGCATCGGTGCCGAACGACGGAATGCCCGACGGGAATTCCTTGCGCGTCTTCTTCTCGATCGTCGCGGCTTGCTTCGGATTCATGAGGCCCGTGGTGCGCTTCGCGACGAGCGATTCGAGATCGATGCCGTCGACGATATCGATCGGGTCGAGCGTGTTGCCCTTGCTCTTGCTCATCTTCTGGCCTTCGGCGTCGCGCACGAGGCCGTGCACATAGACCGTGTGGAACGGCACCTTGCCCGTGAAGTGGGTGGTCATCATGACCATCCGCGCGACCCAGAAGAAGATGATGTCGAAGCCCGTGACGAGCACGGACGACGGCAGGAAGTGCTGGAGCTCCTTCGTTTCGTTCGGCCAGCCGAGCGACGAGAACGGCACGAGCGCCGACGAGAACCACGTGTCGAGCACGTCGTCGTCGCGCTTCAACGCGCCGGTGTAGCCCTTCGCGTCGGCTTGCGCGCGCGCGCCGGCCTCGGTCTTCGCGACGAAGACTTCGCCGTTCTCGCCGTACCACGCCGGGATCTGATGGCCCCACCACAGTTGACGCGAGATGCACCAGTCCTGGATGTTTTCGAGCCACTGGTAGTACGTGGTCGTCCAGTTTTCCGGCACGAATTTGATCTCGCCGCCGCGCACGACGTTCAACGCCGTTTCCGCGATCGACTTGCCCGGATTGAACGTGCCTTCCGGAGCCGGCTTGCTCATCGCCACGAACCATTGGTCGGTCAGCATCGGCTCGAGCACGACGTTCGTGCGGTCGCCGCGCGGCACCATCAGCTTGTGCGCTTTCACGGATTCGAGGAGGCCCAGCGCTTCGAGATCGGCGACCACTTGCTTGCGCGCTTCGAAGCGATCGAGGCCGCGATACTTCGCGGGCGCGTTGTCGTTGATCTTCGCGTCGAGCGTGAGGATCTCGATCTGCGGCAGCTGGTGGCGCTGGCCGACTTGGTAGTCGTTGAAATCGTGCGCGGGCGTGACCTTCACCACGCCGGTGCCGAACTCGCGGTCGACGTAGTCGTCGGCGATGATCGGGATTTCGCGGTCCGCGAGCGGTAGCTTCACCGTTTTGCCGATCAGGTGCGCGTAGCGCTCGTCTTCCGGATGGACCATGACGGCGACGTCGCCGAGCATGGTCTCGGGACGCGTCGTCGCGACCGTGAGACGACCGCTACCGTCGGACAGCGGGTATTGGATGTGCCACAGATGGCCGTTTTCCTCCTCGCTCGCGACTTCGAGATCGGAGACGGCGGTCATC
>DATGHJ010000287.1:0-2404 GCA_035308085.1 Trinickia sp.
GCGCTCGTCGTCGTTTTGATTGCCGCGACGGTCATTTTTGCGGTGACGTTCGACTGGAACCGCGCGCGTCCGTGGATCGACGACAAGGTCACGCAGGCAATCGGGCGGCCGTTCGCGATCAACGGCGACTTGCGCATCGGCTGGCAGCGTCCGGCCAGCGAGACGGGCTGGCGCGGCTGGGTGCCGTGGCCACGCTTCACCGCGCAGAACATCACGGTCGGCAACCCGGACTGGGCCAAGTCGCCGCACTTCGCGACCCTCGACCAGATCGGCTTCGAAGTCGAAGTGCTGCCGCTCCTCGCGCATACGATCGTGATTCCGTCGATCGATCTCGTGAATCCGTCGATTGACGTCGAACGGCTTGCCGACGGGCGCAACAACTGGACGTTCAAGCTCGCGTCGTCCGGCGGGCCCAGCACGTGGACCTTGCAGTTGCGCGACCTCGCATTCGCGAAGGGCAGCGTTGCCGTGTCGGACGCGCAGAGTCAAGTCGACATGCAGATCGGCATCGATACGCTCGGGCAAGCCGTCCCGCTCGGGGACGTGTTGAAGGAACAGGAAGCGTCGTCGCGGACGGCGTCGGCGCAGGTGGTCGGCCAGCGCGGCGCGCAACAGTTGGCGGCGCAGGCGAGCGCGGTGGCGGCCTCCAGTTCTGGCGCGATTGCCCCCACGGCATCCGGCGCTGCCGCCAACGGACAGCCCGCGCTCACGTACGCGCTCGGCTGGACCGCGAAGGGCGACTACAAGGGCACGGCGATCTCGGGCTCCGGCAAGCTCGGCAGCGTGCTCGCGCTGCACGGCGGCGACCGGCCGTTCCCGCTGCAAGCGCAGGTGCGCATCGGCGACACACATCTCGCGCTGGTCGGCACGCTGACCGACCCGACGCACCTCGCTGCGCTCGACCTGCGGCTCTGGCTCGCGGGCGCGAGCCTCGCGCATCTGTATTCGATCACCGGCATCACGCTGCCGCAGACGCCGCCCTATGCGACCGACGGGCGCCTCATCGGCCGCTTCAAGAAGGGCGGCAACGAATTCACCTACGAGAACTTCACGGGGCGCGTGGGCGGCAGCGACATCAACGGCTCGATGACTTACACGGGCCGCGAGCCGCGGCCGCTGCTTTCGGGCGAGCTGGTCTCGAACGTGCTGCAATTCTCGGATCTTGCACCGATCATCGGCGCCGACACCAGTTCGAGCAAGGCCAGGCGCGGCGATACCGTGAAGCAGCCGGCCGGCCGCGTGCTGCCCGCGGAGCCGTTCCAGACCGACCGCTGGAAGGCGATCGACGCCGACGTGAAGTTCACCGGCAAGCGCATCGTCAAGGACGCGGATCTGCCGATCACCGACCTTTACACGCACGTCGTGATGCAAGACGGCGTGCTGTCGCTCGAGCCGCTCGATTTCGGCGTGGCGGGCGGCACGTTGTCCTCGACCATCCATCTCGACGGCAGCGCGGCGCCCCTAAAAGGACGCTTTACGACTTCCGCGCGTCACCTGAAGCTCAAGCAACTGTTCCCGAGCGTGAAGACGATGCAATCGGCGCTCGGCGAGGTCAATGGCGACGCGGCGCTGTCGGCCACCGGCAACTCGCCGGCCGCGCTCGCCGCGACCTCCACTGGCGAAGTGAAGGCGGTGGTGACGCAGGGCACGATCAGCCGGTTTCTCATGGAGGCGGCGGGGCTCAACGTCGCCAATGTCGTCTACGAGAAGATGTTCGGCAGTCAGGACGTGAAGATCAACTGCGCGGCGGCCGATTTCGTCGCGACCAACGGCGTGCTCGATTCGCGCGTGTTCGCGCTCGATACCGAAGACGCCATCATCAATATCGATGGCCATGTCGACCTGCGCGACGAGTCGATGGATCTCGGCATCCATCCGCATACGAAGGGCTTTCGCGTCTTCACGCTGCGCTCGCCGCTCTACGTGAAGGGCACCTTCAAGGATCCGCACGTGGGCGTGGACGCGGGTGCGCTCGCGCTGCGCGCGGGGGCGATGGTGGGGCTCGGTCTCATCAATCCGTTCGCGGCGCTGCTTCCGCTGATCGCGCCGAGCAACAACAAGCCGCTGCCGTGCAACGACTTGCTCTCGCAACTGAAAGCGGCGCCGAGCGCGCCGCCGCCCGGCAAAAAAGAGGCGGGCAAGCCGCCGCCCGCCGTTTCCGGCGCGCATGCGGGCGCAGCCGCGGCGCAAGGCGCGTCGGGCAGCGCGCGCAAGGCGCCCTTCGCCGCGGGTGCGGATTCGCTGAGCCCGTCCGAAGCCGCCCAGTACAAGGGAAGCTGACGCACTCGCCGCCTCCGTCACGCGCCTGCCTCATCGGCTCGCCAAATTGACACACGTGTGGCCGGCCCGGCATCGGCCGTGGCGCCCGTTCGCACCAAAAACTTGCTAAAATACCCGGTTTTTC
>DATGHJ010000288.1:0-4253 GCA_035308085.1 Trinickia sp.
ACGACGCTTCCTTGCCCTTCTTGTCACCACCGCGCTTCTTGTCCGGCTTCGCGCGCGACACCGGATTCGGCACGACACTCACGGGCGCAGCGGAAACCTCGCCACGCGTCGACGTGTTATTCAATGCCGTCGACGTCGGTGCAGGCAGCGGCTGGTTCGGCGACACGAACTGCACGAACACCTCGCCGTCCTTGACCATGCCCATCTCGTAGCGGGCACGCTCTTCGACCGCCGAGGTGCCGTTCTGCAGATCCTGCACCTCGCCTTCGATCCGCTCGTTGCGCAGCTTCTCGTCGTTGTTCTTTTGCTGCTGCTGCGAGAGCTCCTGGCGCAACTCGTGGACACGCAGCCAGCCACCATGCCCCCACCAGAGCGGATACTGAATCAGCGCGAGCAGGACAATCAGGACAACAGTGACGAGCCGCATGCAAAGTGCCGGTTAAATAAACGCCGCCCTGCGCTATACGCAGGGCGGCAGGCAAATCAATTGCCGAAGTATAACGAGATAATCAGCGCAGATTATAGAACGTCGACTTGCCCGGATAGCTAGCGATATCGCCCAGATCTTCTTCGATACGCAACAGCTGGTTGTACTTCGAGATGCGGTCGCTGCGCGACAGCGAGCCCGTCTTGATCTGGCCGGCGTTCAGACCGACGGCGATATCGGCGATCGTCGAGTCTTCCGTTTCGCCCGAGCGGTGCGAAATCACGGCCGTGTAGCCCGCGCGCTTCGCCATTTCGATCGCCGCGAAGGTTTCCGTCAGCGTGCCGATCTGGTTGATCTTGATGAGGATCGAGTTCGCGATGCCCTTCTCGATGCCTTCCTTCAGGATGCGCGTATTGGTCACGAACAGGTCGTCGCCGACGAGCTGGATCTTCTTGCCGAGCTTGTCGGTCAGGAGCTTCCAGCCAGCCCAGTCGCTTTCGTGCATGCCGTCTTCGATCGAGACGATCGGGAACTTGTCTGCGAGCGTCGCAAGGTAGTCGGTGAATTCAGCCGACGACAGTTGCAGACCTTCGCCAGCCAGTTGGTACTTGCCGTCGTGGTAGAACTCGCTTGCTGCGCAATCCAGCGCGAGCAGCACGTCTTCGCCCGCGCGATAGCCGGCTTTCTCGATCGCTTGCAGGATCGTCGACAGGCACTCGTCGTTGCTGCCGAAGTTCGGCGCGAAGCCGCCTTCGTCGCCTACCGCCGTGCTCATGCCGCGGTCGGACAGGATCTTCTTCAATGCATGGAACACTTCCGCGCCGCAACGCAGCGCTTCGCGGAACGTCGGCTGGCTGACCGGGACGATCATGAATTCCTGAATGTCCAGGCTGTTGTTCGCATGCGCGCCGCCGTTGACGATGTTCATCATCGGCACCGGCAGTTGCATCGCGCCCGAGCCGCCGAAGTAGCGATAGAGCGGCAGGCCGGCTTCTTCAGCGGCAGCCTTCGCGACCGCCATCGACACGGCCAGCATCGCGTTCGCGCCGAGGCGCGACTTGTTGTCGGTACCGTCGAGCTCGAGCAGGGTCTTGTCGAGGAACGCTTGTTCCGACGCGTCGAGGCCCATGATCGCCTCGGAGATCTCGGTGTTGATGTGCTCGACGGCCTTCAGCACGCCCTTGCCGCCATAGCGGCCGGCTTCGCCGTCGCGCAGCTCGATCGCTTCGCGCGAGCCCGTCGACGCGCCCGAAGGCACGGCCGCGCGGCCCATCGTGCCCGACTCCAGCAGCACGTCGCACTCGACAGTCGGGTTGCCTCGCGAATCCAGAATCTCGCGACCGATGATATCTACGATTGCACTCATGGTTTCCTCAAGAATTGACGTTGAATCTTTACAGAGTTGACGGCGCCGGGCGCAGGTCGGCTGTCGAACGCACCCGTCGCCCGCCGGGTGCGCCTGGGGCATTAATTGAAATCGGTTTCGAGGAACGGCGTGCGCTTGACGGCCTGATCAAGCGTGATCAGCGTTTCGAGCAGATCGCCCATCCGGTTGAGCGGCACTGCGTTCGGGCCGTCCGACTTGGCTTGGGCCGGGTTCGGATGGGTCTCCATGAAGAGGCCCGCCACGCCCGTTGCCACCGCGGCGCGCGCGAGCACCGGCACGAATTCGCGCTGGCCGCCCGAACTCGTACCCTGGCCACCCGGCAATTGCACCGAATGCGTCGCATCGAACACGACCGGCGCGGCGGTCTCGCGCATGATCGCAAGCGAGCGCATGTCCGATACGAGGTTGTTGTAGCCGAAGGAAACGCCGCGTTCGCAAGCCATGAAGTTGTCGTCCGCCAAGCCCGCCGCGCGTGCCGCTGCCCTTGCCTTGTCGATCACGTTCTTCATGTCGTGCGGCGCGAGGAACTGGCCCTTCTTGATGTTGACCGGCTTACCCGAGCGCGCGCACGCGTGAATGAAATCGGTTTGACGGCACAGGAACGCGGGGGTCTGCAGCACGTCGACGACCGACGCCACCGCTTCGATCTCCTCTTCGCTGTGCACATCGGTCAGTACCGGCAGGCCGAGCTGCTTCTTCACCTCGGAGAGAATACGCAGCCCTTCGTCCATGCCCAGACCGCGGAACGACTTGCCCGAGCTGCGATTGGCCTTGTCGTACGACGATTTATAGATGAACGGGATATTCAGCTTTGCGCAGATTTCCTTGAGGCGGCCGGCGGTATCGATCGTCATCTGCTCCGATTCGACGACGCACGTGCCCGCGATCAGAAAAAACGGCTTGTCGAGACCGACTTCGAAATCACACAGTTTCATGCTGCCTCCCGCCGGGCCGCCGCAAGGGAGGCAGCCGCCCCCTTGGGGGGCGCTTTGCATGGGACCGGTGTAAGCGCTAAAGCGCCAACTCCGGTCGACGCTCTGCATGGGACCGGAGTAAGCGCTAAAGCGCCAACTCCGGTCGACAGCGAACAATAGCGAACGTGGGGGCCGTTCATATTTTCTCCTCGACGCACGCCTCTTTGTGCGCGCGCGCCGCTTCGACGAACGACTTGAAGAGCGGATGTCCATCGCGCGGCGTGGACGTGAACTCCGGGTGGAACTGCACGCCGACGAACCAGGGGTGCGTGCCGCGCGGCAATTCCATCATCTCGGGCAGATCCTCGCTGGGGGTATGGGCGCTGATGATAAGACCGCCCGCCTCGAGTTGGGGCACGAAGCGGTTATTGACTTCATAACGGTGACGGTGGCGCTCGTTCACGTCCTTGCCGTAGATCTCTTCGGCCATCGTGCCCGGCTTGATCGGGCAGCGCTGCGAGCCCAGGCGCATCGTGCCGCCAAGGTCGGATTCCTCGGTGCGCTTCTCGACGCGGCCTTCGCGGTCGTACCACTCGGTGATCAGCGCGACCACACGATTTTCGGTATTCGGATCGAACTCGGTGCTGTTCGCGTCCTTCAGGCCGACCACATCGCGCGCGAATTCGATCACCGCGAGCTGCATGCCAAGGCAGATGCCGAGGTAAGGCACCTTCGCTTCGCGCGCATAGCGGATCGCGGCGATCTTGCCTTCCGTGCCGCGCCGGCCGAAGCCGCCCGGCACGAGAACCGCGTCGAGATGCTTCAGGCTATCGACGCCTTCGGCCTCGATCTGTTCGGAATCGATGTATTCGATGTTGACCTTCGTCGACGTGTGAATCGACGCATGGCGCAGCGCTTCGATTAACGACTTGTACGACTCGGTCAGATCGACGTACTTGCCGACCATGCCGATCGTCACTTCATTGCTTGGGTTCTCGAGCTTCTCGACGAGGTTCGACCACATCGTCAGATCGGCCGGATTCGGCGCGAGCTTGAGTTCATCGCAGATGATGCCGTCGAGGCCCTGGTCGTGCAGCATCTGCGGAATCTTGTAGATGCTGTCGACGTCCCACACCGAGATCACGGCGTCTTCGGGTACGTTCGAGAACATCGAGATCTTCGCGCGCTCGTCGTCCGGAATGCGGCGGTCCGCACGGCACAGCAGCACATGCGGCGAGATACCGATCTCGCGAAGCTTCTGCACGCTGTGCTGAGTCGGCTTGGTCTTCAGCTCGCCCGCGGTCGCGATGTACGGCACGAGCGTCAGATGCACGAACACGACATTCTCAGCGCCGAGTTCCAGCCGCATCTGCCGGATGGCTTCAAGGAACGGAAGCGATTCGATGTCGCCAACGGTTCCCCCAATCTCGACAAGCACCACATCCACGCCGTCCGCTACTTTGCGGAACGCCGACTTAATCTCGTCGGTGACGTGCGGAATCACTTGGACCGTTTTCCCCAGGTA
>DATGHJ010000289.1:0-4498 GCA_035308085.1 Trinickia sp.
CCCGCATTCAGGTGTTCGTCGAGCCGCTCATAGTGCAGATTCAGCCGGTCGTTGAGCATCGTGCTCGCGACCGCAATGCCGATCGCGCCGCCCAGATTGCGCATCAGATTGAACAAGCCGCTCGCCGACTTGAGCCGAGACGGAGGCAGCGAACCCAGCGCCATCGTGACGATCGGCGGAATGCAAAACTGCTGGCCGAACCCGCGCAGCGCCTGCGGAATCAGCAATTGCTCCCAGCCCCATTGGTTCGTGAGCGGCACGTACAGATAGCAGCCGACGCCGAACAGAACGAGTCCGATCGTCAGCAGCCAGCGCATGTTGAGCACGCGCGTCAGCAACGAATACGCGACGAGCCCAAGCAACTGAAAGCAACCGACCGACAGCAACGCCATGCCGATCTGAAACGAATCGAAGCCGCGCACGCGCGCGAGAAACTGCGGCGTGAGAAACACCGTGCAGAAAATGCCGATGCCGGTGATGAACGAAAGCAAGCTGCCGACGCCGAAGTTGCGAATCACAAGCGCCTTCAGATCGACGATCGGCTCTTTGGCCGTCAGTGCGTGAACGAGGAACAGAAAGCCGCAAATCGCCGAAATCCACGCGCAGGCGAGAATCACGTCGTCGCTGAACCAGTTCTTGCGCGGCCCCTCTTCGAGCAGGTACTCGAGGCAGCCCAGAAAGCCGGACATCAGTGCGATGCCGAGGTAGTCGCCTTTCTTCAGCAGCGAAATGTCGGCCCGATCGAAATCGACATAGCGCGGCACCATGACCGTCACCACCAAGCCGGGCACGAGATTCAAATAGAACAGCCAATGCCACGACCATGCCGACGTGATCCAGCCGCCGATCACGGGCCCGATGGTGGGCGCGAGCGTCGCGAGCGCGCTGATCGTGGTCGATGCAATCAAGCGCTGCTTGGGTGGAAACAGCACGAACGCGGTCGTGAACACCGTCGGGATCATCGCCGCGCCGAGCGCGCCTTGCAGGCCGCGGAAGAGGATCATCGAATTGATGTCCCAGGCGAGGCCGCACAGCATGCTCGTCACCGTAAAGCCGAATGCCGAGGCTGCAAAGACCCAGCGTGTCGAGAACACGCGCGTGAGCCAGCCGGACATCGGGATCACCAGGATCTCGGCGATCAGGTAGGACGTCTGCACCCATGACAGCTCGTCCTGGCTCGCGGACAAGCCGCCGCCGATGTCGCGAAGCGAGGAAGCGACGATCTGGATATCGAGCGTCGCCATGAAGAACCCGAGGCACATCAGCGTGAACGCGAAGACTTTGGTGCGCGTCGGCAGATCGGCCGGGTTCACGTGCGCGGGTTGCGGCGCGGTCATGGTCGTCATGTCAGGAGATGCCGCAGCGCTCACGACGCACGCTCCTGCGCGCCGCCGGCATCGACGTGCACCTTCACCGTCGCCGACAGCCCGGGGCGCAGCACGCCTTGCATATTCTTCGGCACGTCAAGACGAATCCGCACCGGCACGCGCTGCACGATCTTCGTGAAGTTGCCGGTGGCGTTTTCGGCGGGCAGCACGCTGAAAGTGGCGCCCGTCGCCGGCGCAAGACTTTCGACGACACCGCGGATCGTGCCGCTCGACGCATCGAGCGAGACCTCGGCCTCGTCGCCGACGCGCATCTTCTTCAACTGGTCTTCCTTGAAGTTCGCATCGATCCACAACCCATTCGACGGCACGACGGTCAAGAGCGACGCACCCGTATTCGCGAGCAGCCCGACGCGCGCCGTGCGGTTGCCGACATAGCCGTCGACCGGCGAGCGGATCGTCGTGTATTCGACGTTCAATTCGGCGACGCGCTCGGCGGCCTGCGCCGTGGCGACCCGCGCTTCTCCATCGTTGATCTGCGCGTCCAGCACTGCGAGCTGGCGCTGGGCCGCGATGAGCGCGGCGTTGCTGCCGTCGACGGCAGCGCGGGCTTTGCCTAGATCGGCGTCCGCACGCTCGACGACTTGGTTCGAGACGGCCTGATCCTTCACGAGCTCGCGATAGCGCAGCGCATCGGAGACGCTGCGCGTCAGCTCCGCCTGCGACGAACGCACGTCGGCGGCCTGCACGTTGATCGTCGCCAATTGCAGCGCCTTCTTCGCCTGCAGCTCGACGACCGCCGCCTTCGCGCCGGCGACATCCGCTTGCGCCTGCGCGAGACGCGCGTCGTAGTCGCGCGCATCGAGCCGGATCAGCACTTGATTGGCGCTCACGTGCTGGTTGTCCTTCACGAGCACGTCGGTCACGAAGCCGCTCACGCGCGGCGCCATGACCGTGACGTCGCCGCCGACATACGCATCGTCAGTCGATTCGAAGAAGCGGCCGATCGCAAACCAATACGACGCGGCTGCCGCCAACACGACGACCACCGACATCACGGCAAGCAGCATCCAAGGAATACGGCGCGGCGCTTTGCTGATATGGGCAGCGCCTGCGGGCGCAACGGCGGACGGGGTTGTCGACATGATTAATGTGCGTATGCACTCCGTTTGATTGAAATAAAGCGCGAACTAGCGCGCCTATCCGGATGATGATGCGTCAAAGCAAAAGCGCTATCCCCGCGTCAACGCGAACAACTCCTGCCGCAACGACGCCGCACGCTGCGTGCCGAAGCGCTGCTCGAACTCCTCTTGCGCCGTTTGCCAAGGAATCACCGCGGTCGCGAGCTTTTGCGCACCGAGTTCGGTCAACCGGATCGACAGCGCGCGCCGGTCGGACTCGGACGGTATGCTCGCCAGCAGACCATCGCGATGAAGCGGCTGTATCGCGCGCACCATCGTGGTTCGCTCCATCACCATCGCCTCGGCCAGTTGCGACGCCGTCAAGGGCCCGTGGCGCTTGAGCCTGCCCAAGATCGAGAATTGCGTCGTCGTCAAACCGACGCGCGCCAAATGCTTGTCGTAGATATGGGAGACGTATCGCGCTGCTTGCCGAATCGCGAAACAGTCGTCTTCGATAAAGATCGCCATGTGATGGAAAGCGCTGTATTAGTGCATATGCATATAATCAAGAAAATAGATGGCGGCCCACCGTCAAACTCACGGGCCGCCTCGATCCTTGCGCGGCTTGTCAAACGGTCATGCTGAACAGCTCTGCGCGCAGCGCCTTCGCGCGCGCACGGCCGAACTTCTTCTCGAACTCGTCTTGTGCCGCGCGCCACGCGATCACCGCCTGATCGAAGATCTTTTCGCCGGCTGCCGACAAGCTGAGCAAAAACATCCGGCTATCGTGCTCCGAGGGCTTCGTCACGACCAGCCCGTCGCGCTGCATCGGCTTCAATGCCCGCACGAGCGTGGTGCGGTCCATCACCATCTGCTCCGACAGCTCCAGCATCGTGGACTCCGGCTGGCGCGCGAGCTTGGCCATGATCGTGAATTGCGCCGCTGTCATGCCGACCTGCGCCAGATGCCGCTCGTAGATCTGCGTGACATAGCGCGCCGCTTGACGCAGCGCAAAGCAGTTGCATTCGTCGTAAGAGAGAGGTCTGTTCATGAAAGGCAGTTTATATGTGCGTACGCACATAGTCAAGGATGAGCTCCGGGAGGCAAACGTTGCATGCGCCAAGGCAAACGGAAGGCAGTGCTTACCGGTGAGGCCGCGCGGCCGCGTCGGGCATCGCCAGCGCCGTCAGCAACACCGGATCGGCGATCTCGATCTCCGCATAGCGCAGCGTCAGCGCGCCCTGCGTTTCGAAATGCTTGAGGATTTGATTGATCGTCTGGCGCGACAGCGCGAGCATCAACGCGAGATCTTCCTGCGCCACCTTGAGTACGCGCCGCGCGGCGCTCGCGTCGCCGTATCCGCCCGCCATCAGCAAAAGCCGCCGCGCCACGCGCTGCGACGCGGGAAGCAGCGCCGTTTCCTCGATCAATTCGAACATGAGGCGCAATTTCTGCGTCAGCAGCAGACCGAACGCGTGCCAATATTGCGGCGCGCGTTCGAGCAGCGCGGCAAGCGCCGCACGCGGCACATGAAACAGCACGGTATCGCGCTCGGCATAGGCGTCATGCGTGCGCGGCCGGCCGTCGAACAGGCCGATCTCGCCGAACCAATTTCCCGGCTCGATGAGAGCGAGGAGCGCCTCCTTGCCCGCGAAGCTCGCCGCGCCGATCCGGATGGCGCCTTCCAGCACGCAATAGAGGCCGTCGTCGGTGTCGCCGCGGATGAAAAGCCGCGCGCCGCCAGCCAGTCGCTCGACGCGCCCCAGCTCGACGAGCGCCGCGCGCAAGCCCTCGGGATTCGCGCGGAACCACGCGCTCGCGGCCAGCGCGTCGGCAAGCGCTTCGCGATCGGCAGGCGTGCTGGCGGAGTGCGATGTCATAGCATGGATGTGCAAGGAGGCGCGGATTGTCGGCTAGCCGAAAGTGTCGACAGACGATTGAGCGCGATTATGAGCACTTTCGAGACAGGGAGACACTATGAACTACCCCCACGCTCACTTGGCGCTTACTCCGGTCCCATGCAACGCTCCCCTCGAGGGGGCGATTGCCGTC
>DATGHJ010000290.1:0-5070 GCA_035308085.1 Trinickia sp.
CGCGCGTACAGGCGGCTCGTTTCGACCAGCTCGGACGCCATCACCCAGCGCCCCGCCTTCTTCACGAGCGACGAGCCCGGCCACAGGAAGAACTTGATGCCGCGCGCGCCGAGGTAGTGCGGCTCGTCGTCGGCCTTGAGGCCGAGGTTGCCGAGCAGGCCGGTCAAGAGCGCCAAGTGGATCTGCTCGAAGGTGGCTTCAGCCTCTGAGAGACGCCAGCCGTGTTCGCGCACGACCGTCAGCAATTGCGAATGCACATCGCGCCATTCGCGCAGGCGCAGATGCGACAGGAAGTTCGCGCGGCACGCGTCGGTCAGTTGCCGATTCGACTTCTTGTGCGCGACCGCTTCCTCGAACCACTTCCAGATCTTGAGCCACTGCAGAAACTCGGAGCGCTCGTCGGCGAAGCGCTTGTGCGCCTGGTCGGCCTGTTCCTGCGCGTCGATCGGACGGTCGCGCGGATCTTGAACCGACAATGCGCTCGCGATGATCAGCACCTCGGCGAGCGAATTCTGATCGCGCGCAGCGAGAATCATCCGGCCCACGCGCGGATCGAGCGGCAGCCGTGCGAGCTCGCGGCCAAGCGGCGTCAGTTCGTTCTCGTCGTCGACGGCACCGAGTTCGTTCAGCAGCTGGTAGCCATCGGCGATCGCGCGACCCGGCGGCGGCTCGATGAATGGAAACGTTTCGATCGCCGTCAAATGCAGCGACTTCATGCGCAGAATCACCGACGCAAGCGACGAACGCAGAATCTCCGGGTCGGTGAAGCGCGCGCGCGTCTGGAAATCGGTCTCTTCATACAGACGAATACAGACGCCGTCGGCCACCCGGCCGCAACGCCCTGCCCGCTGGTTCGCCGCCGCCTGCGAGATCGGCTCGACCTGCAGCTGCTCGACTTTGTTCCGATACGAGTAGCGCTTCACGCGCGCGAGCCCCGTATCGACGACATAGCGGATGCCCGGCACGGTGAGCGACGTTTCGGCGACGTTGGTCGCGAGCACGATGCGCCGCGCGTTCGACGCCTTGAACACGCGCTCCTGCTCCGCTGCGGACAAGCGCGCGAACAGCGGCAGGATCTCCGTGTGCGGCGGATGGTGCTTGCGCAGTGCTTCGGCGGCGTCGCGGATCTCGCGCTCGCCCGGCAGGAACACGAGCACGTCGCCCGAGCCTTCGCGGCACAGCTCGTCGACGGCTTCGACGATTGCGTCCATCAGGTCGCGGTCCGCTTCGCGCGCGTTCTTCGGGCGGTCGCGGCCGGACGCGCCTTCGGCCGCCTTCACCGCCGGGCTGTCTTCTTGAATCGCGCGGTAGCGCACCTCGACCGGGTAGAGCCGTCCGCTGACCTCGATCACAGGCGCGGGTTTCGCTTCAGTGCCGAAATGGCGTGCGAAGCGATCGGCGTCGATCGTCGCCGACGTCACGATCAGCTTCAGATCGGGCCGTCTCGGCAAGATCTCCTTCAGATACCCGAGCAAAAAATCGATGTTCAGGCTGCGCTCGTGCGCTTCGTCGATGATGAGCGTGTCATAAGCACGCAACAGCGGATCGGTCTGCGTTTCGGCGAGCAGGATCCCGTCGGTCATCAGCTTGACGGAGGCACCCGGGGCGAGGTTGTCGGTAAAGCGCACCTTGTAGCCGACCACTTCGCCGAACGGCGTGCCGAGCTCCTCGGCGATGCGGCGGCCGGTGGCCGATGCCGCGATCCGGCGCGGCTGCGTGTGGCCGATCAAGCCCGTGCCGCCCGCACCGAGCCCGCGCCCGAGCGCGAGGCAGATTTTCGGCAATTGGGTGGTCTTGCCCGAGCCCGTCTCGCCGGACACGATCACGACCTGATGCTCGGAGATCGCGCGCGCAATTTCGTCGCGCCGGCCGGACACCGGCAGCGCTTCGGGAAATTCGATCGGTGGAACGGGATTGGGCTCGACCCGGCGCGGGGGACGGGCAGCCGTTCTTGCCTCGCCCGGTTGCTTCGCACGCTGCGGATTCGGTTTCTCGCGCGCGCTCTGCGGGCCGCTCGCGCCACCGTTTTTCTGATGCTTGCCGTGCGCCGCGTCACGTGTCGGATTCGTGTTCGGAGCGGCAGGCTTTTTGGGTACATTCGACATGGGGGCGCATTATAATCCCGGCATGAATTCTCAAACCGACCTCATCTCTGCGCCCGAGCCCGTTCCGAGCACCTCGCCGGAAGCGGAAACGCGCTCGGAACGCGCGCAATTCGTCGACTGGATGCGTTCGGTCGCTCCCTACATTCACAAGTTCCGCAACAAGACTTTCGTGGTCGGCTTCGGCGGCGAAGTCGTGCACGAGGGCTTGCTCAACGCACTCGTGTCCGACATCGCGCTGTTGCAGGCGATGGGCATCCAGATCGCGCTCGTGCACGGCTCGCGTCCGCAGGTCGAGGAGCAGATGAATTTGCACGGCGTGCAGTCGGAGTTCTCGCACGGCATGCGCATCACCGATGCGCGCGCGCTCGAGTCCGCGAAGGAAGCCGCGGGCGAAGTGCGGCTCGACATCGAAGCGGCGATCAGCCAGGGCTTGCCGAACACGCCGATGGCGCACGCGCACATCAGCGTCGTGTCGGGCAACTTCGTGACGGCGCGCCCGGTCGGCATTCTCGACGGCGTCGATTTCCAGCACACGGGTGTCGTGCGCAAGATCGACGCGGAATCGATCCGCCTGTCGCTCGCAAGCGGCAAGCTCGTGCTGCTCTCGCCGCTCGGCTTCTCGCCGACTGGCGAAGCGTTCAATCTTTCGATGGAAGACGTGGCCTCCGCCGCTGCGATCGCGCTGCGCGCCGACAAGATCGTCTTCCTCACCGAGACCCAGGGCCTCACGGACGAGAACGGCGAGCTGATCGCCGAAATGTCGCTCGACGAAGCGTACAAGCTGCATGAAAGCGGCGAAGTGAAAGGCGATGCGGGCTTCTATTTGAAGCATTCGGTGCGCGCGTGCCGCGGCGGCGTCGCGCGGGCGCACATCGTGCCCTATGCGGTCGACGGCAGCCTTCTGCTCGAACTGTTCCTGCACGACGGCGTCGGCACGATGATCTCGTACGAGAACCTCGAAAGCCTGCGCGAAGCGACGCCGGACGACGTCGGCGGCATCCTCCAGCTGATCGAGCCGCTCGAAACGGACGGCACGCTCGTGCGGCGCGGACGCCACCAGATCGAGCGCGACATCGACCACTTCTCGGTCATCGAGCACGACGGCGTGCTGTTCGGCTGCGCGGCGCTCTATCCGTATCCGCAGGAGCGCATCGGCGAGATGGCGTGCCTGACGGTTGCGCCCGAAGCGCAAGGTTCCGGCGACGGCGAGCGGATCCTGAAGCGCATCGAGCAGCGCGCGCGGGCGCGCGGCCTCACGCGCATCTTCGTGCTGACGACGCGCACCGAGCACTGGTTTTTAAAGCGCGGCTTCAAGAAGGCGACGGTCGACGACCTGCCCGAAGACCGCCGCCGCCTCTATAACTGGCAGCGCAAATCGCTCGTGCTGCTGAAACAGCTCTGAGCGAACGCGTCCAAGTCACGCTAAGCTGCCCCCACATCGATTACAGGAGAAGTACAAGATGACCCGTATGGTTCAATGCGCGAAGCTCGGCAAGGAAGCCGAGGGCCTCGATTTCCCGCCGCTGCCGGGCGAGCTTGGCAAGCGCCTCTATGAAAGCGTTTCGAAGGAAGCGTGGCAGGGGTGGCTCAAGCACCAGACCATGCTCATCAACGAGAACCGTTTGAATATGGCCGATCCGCGCGCGCGCCAGTACCTGATGAAGCAGACCGAGAAGTACTTCTTCGGCGAAGGCGCGGACAACGCGTCGGGCTACGTGCCGCCGCCGCAGGGCTGAATATCGCAAGCTGCATGACTCGAGAAGACCGGCCCGCAATGCGGGCCGGTCTTCTTTTTTGCCCCCGCCGCAATCCCCCGCCCAGCAAGCGATCGAGCGCTTCGGCCGGCCCGCCGCCGGGCCGAGATTTGCAGCGAACGCTTACATCGTGATACTATCTGCACCTTTCCAACAGCAATTCACCTTCATTCGCATTCAATTTCACATGCGCCCAATGCACGACGAGCACGACGAGCACGACGAGCACGACGAGCACGGTGAGATTGAATAACTTTTGACACAGAAAGGCTTGTCGGTTGCAGCGCTCAGAAGCGCATCGGGCATCCGGCCTTTTTCGTTCCAGGCCTTGACACGGCGTGGGCCGGCCAACGAGGAAAACGTCCTCGTGGGGTTCCTCCCCTAGCGGCCGGTTCGATCTGCCCTCCCATCGGGCAGGCGCCGCCCCAGCAGCATCACTCTCGAGTGCATATTCGCGTGTTCGGCGCGAGGCACGGGCGATCCTTTTTCTTCGCTTTGTCCGCTGCCAGCTCGAACTCGCGAGCGTGCACTTTTTCGGCAACCGTGGCGAATCGCATCCCGATTCGGCTCAGTCACAGGAGTTTTTGACCTTGACCGCTTCACTCAACGGCTCAGCGCGAAACCAGCTAAAACAACAAGCCCCCCTCAAAGCCGACGACGTCACCGTCGTCGATAAAAGCCTGCTCAAGCGCGCCGTCGGCGCGATGGCGCTCGGCAACGCCATGGAATGGTTCGACTTCGGCGTGTACAGCTACATCGCCGTGACGCTCGGCAAAGTGTTCTTCCCGTCGAGCAGCCCCTCCGCGCAGTTGATCGCGACGTTCGGCACGTTCGCCGCCGCGTTTCTCGTGCGGCCGATCGGCGGCATGGTGTTCGGGCCGCTCGGCGACCGCATCGGCCGCCAGCGCGTGCTCGCGATGACGATGATCATGATGGCCGCCGGCACGTTCGCGATCGGCCTGATTCCGAGCTACGGCACGATCGGCATCTTCGCGCCCGCGCTGCTGTTGCTCGCGCGTCTCGTGCAGGGCTTCTCGACCGGCGGCGAATACGGCGGCGCCGCGACCTTCATCGCCGAATACTCGACGGACAAGCGCCGCGGCTTCATGGGCAGCTTCCTCGAGTTCGGCACGCTGGCGGGCTACATCCTCGGCGCAGGCACGGTCGCGCTCTTGACGGCCACGCTGAGCGTTGACGCGATGCTCTCGTGG
>DATGHJ010000291.1:0-3608 GCA_035308085.1 Trinickia sp.
GTGCGTTCATGTGGAGCGTTCCTTGATGTGTTGGGACGGTTCGTCACCCGAAATATTCGACGCGCGATGCAACTCGTCGCCGATGATCGCGATGAGCGCTTCCGCCGCCGCGCTCAACGGGCGGCGGGGATGGCTCACGCAGAGAATGTGTCGCACGATGCGCGGCGCAAGGATCGGGCAGGCGCGCAACGTGCCGTGCCGCGCCGCCCGCTCAACGACGATACGCGGCAGGATCGTCGCAAAGCGTGTGTTTTCGACGAGCTTGAGGATGGTCGACAGCACGTCGATTTCGAAGCGCGGCGCGAGCAGAACGTCTTCGTGCTGAGCGGCGCTGTCGAGCACGCCGCGCAGGCCGTGGCGTTTGGTCGGCAGCACCAGTTCGAGTTCGGGCAATTGCGCGAGCTCGATCGCGTGCGGCAGATCCGGCCCATGCGCCGCGCTCGTGGCAAGGACCATCTCTTCGTCGAGCAGCGGGCGCGAGTCGAGCGAAAGGCGCGCTCGCGGCTTGTTGATGATGGCGGCATCCAGTTGGCCGCCCGCCACCCAGTCGATGAAAGTCGCGCTGTAGCCATCCGCGACGGTGACTTCGACATCGGGGTAACGCGCGTGAAATCGCGACAGCGAATCTGCAAGCACGCTTTCCGTCACCGATGCGATCAGCCCGATGCCGACATGCCCCGTCACCACCTCTTCACGCTGCACGAGTTGCTGCCGCGCGTGGGCCAGGTCGCGCATGATCGGTAGAAACAGGCGATACATCAGCCGTCCCGCGGCGGTCGGCGCCATGCCGTGTGCGCCGCGCTCGAAGAGCTGCTGATGCAGTTCGTCTTCGAGCTTCGCGATCTGCATGCTGAGCGCGGGCTGCACGATGTTCAGCCGCTTCGCGGCGCGGGTGACCGAGCCGTCCTCGAACAGGGCGATGAAGTACTGGATTTGCTTGAGATCCATTAGTACGGGGCATCAGGGTCGCTAATAGGCGGTACCGTCATTATCAACCCGTTTTGCTCATGCAGGCAGGCGTGCAGATGCTCGACGCTCCCGCTGAATCAATTAGCGGAGCGGTACGTTGATACGGGGTTGTAAGAATCCTGTCATCCGGGCGAACACCGATATAAGCAGGAATGATTCGGTGCATCAGAAAACAGTATTAGATGTTATGGGGCGATCTCGCTACGCTTCATCCAACGCGCTCGCTACCGTAGCGCGTCAGATGGAGACGCTGATGAACACACGCGATGCCGCAATGAACGGCATTTCCTCATTCGCCTCGGCACCGGTTCGCGCCGGCACCGGTTCGCTGTCGCTGCGCGACTGGCTCGCGCATCTTGCGAGAACCGGCCGCGTTGCAACGATCGACAAGCCCGTGGCGCTGGAACATGAACTGGCCGCAGTCGCCAAGCGACTCGACGGCACGCAGGCCGCGTTCTTCACGCAAGCGGGCGGCCATGCGATCCCCGTCGTCAGCGGCTTCATGTCGAAGCGTGCGTGGATTGCGGAAGCCATGGGCGTCGACGAATCCGCGTTGCTCGGACGCTTTTCCGCTGCTGCCGCCGCGCCGCTGGAATCGAAAGTCGTCGAACGTGATGATGCGCCGTGTCAGCAAGTGGTGCATACGAGCGGCATCGATCTTCACGCGCTCTTGCCCATTCCCACGCACAGCGAGCACGACAACGGCCCGTACATCACAGCTGGCCTCGTAATCGCGCGCAACCCGCGCACCGGCGTGCAGAACGTGTCCATCAATCGCATTCAGGTGCACGGCCCCGATCGCATGGCGATTCTTCTCCTGCCGCGCCATCTCTACGCATTTCACCGCGCGGCAGAAGCCGCAGGCGACGCGCTCGACGTGGCGATTGCGATCGGTGTCGATCCGCTCACGATGCTTGCGTCGCAAGCCATCACGCCCATCGACCATGACGAGCTGGAAATTGCGGGCGCGTTGCACGGTGCGCCGCTGCCCGTCGCGCGATGCGTGACAAATGGTGTGCACGTGCCCGCGTTCGCGGAGATCGTCATCGAAGGGCGCATCCTGCCGAACGTCCGCGAGCCGGAAGGCCCGTTCGGCGAGTTTCCGAAGTACTACAGCGCGAGGGAAGCACGCGAAGTCATCCAGGTGAGTGCGGTGACGCATCGGCGCGATCCGATCTTTCACACGATCGTGCCCGCGGAAATGGAGCACCTGCTGCTGGGCGCGATTCCGCGGGAAGCAACCCTGCTCGCACATCTGCAGCGCAGCCACCCCGCCGTGAAAGACGTACACCTCTCCGTCGGCGGCGTGTGCCGCTATCACCTCTGGGTGCAGTTCGACAAGAAGCGCGAAGGCGAAGCGAAGAACGTCATCCTGTGCGCGTTCGGCGCGCACTACGACATCAAGCAGGTCGTCGTGGTCGATACGGATGTGAACGTGCACGAGCCCGCCGAAATCGAATGGGCCATCGCGACGCGTTTCCAGGCCGACCGCGACCTCGTCGTGATCGAGGGCGCGCAGGGTTCACCGCTCGATCCGTCGACGACGGTCGCTCAGCCCGACGACGCGCCGCCGCATCTGCAAGGCGTAAGCGCGAAGATGGGCCTCGATGCGACGCGCCCCGTCGTGTATCCCGCGCATGTGTTCACGCGCGTTCGCATTCCGGGGCAAGACTCGGTCGATCTGCACACACTCGTTGCCGCTGACAACAGCGCGTTCGACGCCTATTTGTCGCGCGATCATGTCTGAACGCAAGAAGCGCATCGTCGTCGGTATTTCGGGCGCGAGCGGTGCTGTGATCGGCGTGCGCCTGCTCGCCGCGTTACGCCGCCTCGGCACGCACGAAACGCATCTGATCGTATCCGCTTCCGGCGCAGTGACGGCGGTGCAGGAACTCGGTCTCGCGCGCGGCGACATCGACGCGCTCGCAGACGTCGTGCACAACGTGCGCGACATTGGCGCCGCGGTTGCGAGCGGATCGTTCCTGACCGAAGGCATGGTGATCGCGCCATGTTCGATGAAAACGCTGGCGAGCGTCGCCACCGCCTCAGCGGACAACCTGCTCACGCGCGCCGCCGATGTGATGCTCAAGGAGCGCCGCCGTCTCGTGCTGGTCGCGCGCGAAACGCCGCTCAATCTCGCGCATCTGCGCAACATGACGCTCGCCACGGAAATGGGCGCGATCGTGATGCCGCCGGTGCCCGCGTTCTATGCGCATCCGCAGACCATCGAGGACGTGGTCGACCACACGGTCGGGCGCATTCTCGATCTGTTCGGCATCGAGCATGAAGAAATTGCGCGCCGCTGGAACGGACTTGCCCATGAGTTCGGCAGCCGCGCCGCACGTGAGGAGTAACGTCATGAATCAGCGCGAAACCGCCTTTGCCGATATCGACGCGCGCGTCGCCGAAAACGAGACGCGCAACGCGAGCGCACGGCCGCGTCACATCGGGCGCCCGATGCAGCGTCTTGAAGACCCTGCGATTCTGACGGGCCGTGGCCGCTACGGCGACGACATCGCGGTGAAGCCGGGCACGCTGCACGCCGCGATTCTGCGTTCTCCACACGCGCACGCGGACATCCTGTCGATCGATGCGCAAGCCGCATCTCAACTCGCGGGCGTGCGCGCGGTGCTCACGCG
>DATGHJ010000292.1:0-6190 GCA_035308085.1 Trinickia sp.
GGTTATGTCGTGCCGTTTATCCCTGCCACGTGGCCGGGCGGCGCGCTGACCCAGTGGCTTCTGGCGTTCGCGCTGGTAGTGATCGGCGTGGTGCTGGTGGCAAGCGTGCTGAACGCGTTGCTGAGCCGCATTGTGCAGGCAACCGGCTTGAGCGGCGTGGACCGCTCGCTCGGTTTGATGTTCGGCCTCGTGCGCGGGGTCATTCTGGTGCTGATTCTGGTCGCCCTTGCAGGCTTGACCGAACTGCCCCAACAGGAATTCTGGCGCAACGCCTTGCTTCGGCCCTATGCGGTCGAGGGCGTGCACGTAATGAAACCGCTGCTTCCCGAGACGCTCGCTGCCTACGTCCGCGTGTGACGATCAGGTGAACGGTTAGAGGAGCGCAGCAGGACTCCGGCGCAATCCGGTGCCTCTACGTAGTCGCGTACCCTCGCGCAGCATCGCAGGCACCGGCCGCCGTTACGAATTTCGTACCTTTGAAGGACATGCCATGTGCGGCATCGTAGGCGTAGTTTCCCATTCTCCGGTCAATCAGCTGATCTATGACAGCCTGCTGCTCCTGCAGCACCGCGGTCAGGATGCCGCCGGCATCGCGACGGCGAATGGCAGCAACTTCCATATGTACAAGGCGAACGGCATGGTGCGCGACGTGTTCCGCACGCGCAACATGCGCAGCCTGCCCGGCACGGCCGGCATCGGCCAGGTGCGCTACCCGACCGCGGGTTCCGCGTCGAGCGAAGAGGAGGCGCAGCCGTTCTACGTGAACGCGCCGTTCGGCATCATCCTCGCGCACAACGGCAACCTGACTAACTGGCAGCAGTTGAAAGACGAGATGTTCCGCATCGACCGCCGCCACATCAACACCAATTCCGATACCGAAGTGCTGCTGAACGTGCTCGCGCACGAATTGCAGCTGTCCAGCTCGGGCCTGCAACTCGATCCGGCGGCGGTGTTCAAGGCGGTGTCGGGCGTGCATCGGCGCGTGCGCGGCTCGTACGCGATCGTGTCGCTGATCGCGGGCTACGGCCTGCTGGCGTTCCGCGATCCGTTCGGCATCCGCCCCCTTTGCCTCGGCAAGCAGGAAACGGCGCACGGCGTCGAGTGGATGGTGGCGTCGGAATCGGTGGCCGTGGAAGGCATCGGCTTCGAATTCGTGCGCGACGTGGTGCCGGGCGAAGCGGTGTTCATCGATATCGACGGCAACCTGCACAGCCATCAGTGCGCCCATAACCCGAGCCTCAACCCGTGCATCTTCGAATACGTGTATCTGGCGCGGCCGGACTCGGTGCTCGATGGCGTGCCGGTCTACAACGTGCGTCTGCGCATGGGCGACTACCTCGCCGAGAAGATCAAGCGCGAGTTGCCGGACGTCGCCATCGACGTCGTGATGCCCATCCCCGACTCGTCACGCCCCGCGGCGATGCAGGTCGCGGCGAAGCTCGGCGTCGAGTATCGCGAAGGCTTCTTCAAGAACCGCTACGTCGGCCGTACCTTCATCATGCCGGGCCAGGCGGTGCGCAAGAAATCGGTGCGCCAGAAGCTCAATGCGATGGCGATCGAGTTCAAGGGCAAGAACGTGCTGATCGTCGACGATTCGATCGTGCGCGGCACCACTTCGCACGAGATCGTGCAGATGGCGCGCGATGCGGGTGCGAACAAGGTGATCTTCGCTTCGGCGGCGCCGCCCGTGAAGTTCCCGAACGTCTACGGCATCGACATGCCGACGCGCGGCGAGCTCGTCGCGCACGGCCGCACCGACGACGAAGTCGCGAAGATCATCGGCACCGACTACCTCGTCTATCAGGACGTCGATGCGTTGAAACAAGCGGTGCACGACATCAATCCGGCGCTGTCGCACTTCGAGGCGTCGTGCTTCGACGGCGACTACATCACCGGCGACGTGACGTCCGAGTATCTCGACACGATCGAACGCGCGCGGCTCGCGCCGGACTCGCAGTCGGACCGCGACGCGGCAAGCGATGCGGCGGACGGCGGCTCGTCGCGCTCGCAATTGCACTTGCAGTTGTCGGTGGAGTAAGCACGAGCCTCGTCATGAGGCAAGCATGCCGCCACCATGCTAGGATGCGATTCAGCGTCGATTTGATTTCAGCTTGCGGACGCGGGGCAACCCGAAAACAGCTAAAGCGAAAGGGTGGAACCGCCGCCCGACGCTTTCCGCCGTGACGACCCCGAAGCCCGCTTATGCCAACGCGAAGCGGGCTTTTTGCTGGCCGCTCAGTTGGCGGATCACGAACGAAACACAACGTGGAAAGACAACGGACATGGATGACTCCCTGAACTTCGACACCCTCGCCGTGCGCTCCGGCACCCTGCGCACCGAATACAACGAGCATTCGGAAGCGCTTTTCCTCACCTCGAGTTTTTGCTTCACGAGCGCGGCGCAGGCGGCCGAGCGCTTCAAGCACTCCGAGGACTATTACACGTACTCGCGCTTCACGAATCCGACGGTGACGATGTTCGAAGAGCGTCTCGCCGCGCTCGAAGGCGGCGAGGCGTGCATGGCGACGGCCTCGGGGATGAGCGCGATTTTGTCGGTCGTGATGGCCGCGATGAGCGCGGGCGATCACATGGTCAGCTCGCAGAGCCTGTTCGGCTCGACGCTCGGCATGTTCTCGCAGATCTTCTCGCGCTTCGGCATCACGACGACCTTCGTCGATCCGAACGACCTCGACGCGTGGAAGAACGCCGTGCGTCCCGAGACGAAGATGTTCTTCCTCGAAACGCCGACGAACCCGCTCTGCGAGCTTGCCGACATCGAAGCGATCGGGAGGATAGCGAAGGCGTCGAACGCGCTCTTCGTCGTCGACAATTCGTTCTGCAGCCCGGCGCTGCAGCAGCCGATCAAGCTCGGCGCCGACGTCGTCATGCATTCGGCGACCAAGTTTCTCGACGGGCAGGGGCGTGTGCTTGGCGGTGCGCTCGTCGGCACCAAGCAATTCATCATGGAGAAGGTGTTCCCGTTCGTGCGCAGCGCCGGGCCGACGCTCTCCGCGTTCAACGCGTGGGTGCTGCTCAAGGGGATGGAGACGCTGTCGCTGCGCGTCGAGCGTCAGTCGGCGAGTGCGCTTGAAGTCGCTCGGTTCCTCGAGTCGCATCCGGCGGTCAATCGCGTCTGGTATCCGGGGCTCGAATCGCATCCGCAGCACGAGATCGCGAAGCGTCAGCAGAGCTCGGGCGGTGCGGTCGTCGCGTTCGAGCTGAAGGGCGACACGCCCGAGACGCAGCGCGAGAACGCGTGGCGCGTGATCGACGGCACCAAGATCTGCTCGATCACGGCTAACCTTGGCGACACGCGCACGACGATCACGCACCCCGCGACGACGACACACAGCCGCGTGACGCCCGAGGCGCGCGCCGCGTCGGGCATCACCGAAGGCGTGATTCGGCTTGCGGTCGGGCTCGAGAATGCGGGCGACATTTGCCGCGATCTGGCGCGTGGACTCGAGGGCTGAGGACTGAGCCCTCGGCAGTGGCGCAGGTCATGAGATTGCGCGCATTTCGTTTCGGCATGGGCTTTCTTTAATGCCGCCCTGGCCGCCACTGTCCAGGAGCGCGCCCGAAACGCCGCGTGAACGCATGCGTGAACGCGCTCTGATCGCCGAACCCGACTTGCAGCGCGACATCGGACAGCGTACTGCGCGGATCGTCGAGCAGCGTGAGTAGATGCGCGCGCAACCATCGGTCGATGCGCGCGTAAGCCAGCCCCGCGAGCCCGATGCCGTCCACCGCCATCTCCATCGAACCGTCGAGCCCGAGCACGATCCGGTGAGAGTCGTGCACGTCCAACGCTTCGACGACGCCATGACGGCGCAGCGAAACGGCCGGCGACAGCAACGGTTCGTGGGCGTGGGCGGGTTTCAAACGTCGAGCAATTCCACTTCGAACACGAGCGTCGCATTCGGCGGAATCACGCCGCCCGCGCCGCGCACGCCATAGCCGAGCTGGGGCGGAATCGTCAGGCGTCGCACGCCGCCGACCTTCATGCCCTGGACGCCTTCGTCCCAGCCCTTGATGACCATCCCGCCTGCGAGCACGAAGGCGAACGGGTCGTTGCGGTCCTTGCTCGAATCAAACTTTTGACCGTCGGTCAGCCAGCCCGTGTAGTGGACGCTGACAGTTTTACCGGCAACCGCTTCGGCGCCCGTGCCTTCGGTCAGATCTTCATATTTGAGACCGGATTCGGTGGTGACGATCGACATGGATTCCTCCCGTAAATATTGGAAACCGTCATTGTAGGCGTTCGGGCAGCGGTACGCGGCCGCCGCGGCGCGCTGCCGTGCCTATAATGGTTTTTTGTTTCCTTCGCGCATACGAGGATCGACTGTGACGATACCTTCCCCTGCCAACGATGCCGCGCTTGACGAGCGCTTCGCGCGCCTGTCCGCCGAGGCGGCGCTCTTCATGCGCGACCATGTGCTGTCGCTCGTGTCGCACGATTTGCGCAGCCCGCTGAACGCGATCCATAGTTGGGCGTATGTGCTCGAGCGCAAGCTCGATGCAAGTGACGCATCCGCGCAGCGCGCGCTCACGGGTATCCGCTCCGGCGTCGATCAGCAGGTGAAGCTGCTGGAGGAGGTGGTCGACAGCACGCGCGCGCAGACCAAGACGCTCGCACTCGTGCGCGAACCGTTCGCGCTGCGGCCGCTCGTCGAGAGCGTCGCAGGCGTTGTGCGGGCGATGCTTGCCGACGCGCGGCACGTCTCGCTTTCGATCGAGTCGCCGCTCGATGGCGAAACGCTCGACGGCGACCGCGAGCGTCTGTTGCAGGCGTTGTGGACGATGCTGACGTTCGCGGTCGAAGCAAGCGCGCCCGAAGCGGCGGTGACGGTCGCGAGCGTGATCGAAGGGGGGCATTGGCAGGTCGAGGTCACGCACACCATGAGCTTCGCCGCGCTCGGCAACACAGAGCTGCCGCACGCCCTCGAGCGGTTCGCCTGCAAGCAGGCGACGCACCCGCGCGAAGCCGGACGTATCGCGTGGGTGCTTGCGCTACCGCAACGTGTCGCGACGGCGCACGACGGCATGTTCACGCAGGGCGAAACCGCCGACGGCGAAAAATCCACACTGACGCTGCGCGTTCCGCTCACCGCTTGAGCGCGTGAGCCGTGCATCGAGGATGGGGGCCGGCCGAAACGCCCTACGCATCTCATTGAAGCTGCCGTGTTCCCGGTTCCGGCTGCGCCCCGGCTTGGGCCGCCGCTCTATATACTGAGAGCCTTTCATTTCCGGAGCCCCCCGCTTTGATTCAGATCGTCGCGTTGATCGGCGCGTTGTTGCTGGTTGCCCTCAACGGCTTTTTCGTCGCGGCCGAGTTCGGACTCGTCAAACTGCGGTCCACGCGCGTGCAGGCGCTTGCGCGCAAGAACGGCATCCGCGGCCGTCTGCTCGCCACGGTGCATGGGCGGCTCGATGCCTACCTTTCGGCGTGCCAGCTCGGCATCACGCTCGCTTCCCTCGGTCTCGGCTGGATCGGCGAGCCGGCCTTCGCGGATCTGCTGTCGCCGGTCTTCAGGCTCCTTGGCATCACGTCGCCCGATCTGACGCATGCGATCTCGCTCTTCTTCGCGTTTTCCGTGATTTCGTTCCTGCACATCGTCGTCGGCGAGCTGGCGCCGAAGTCGATGGCGATCCGGCAGTCCGAGCAGGTCGCGCTGTGGGTGGCGGTGCCGCTCTACGGCTTCTATTGGGCGATGTATCCGGCGATCTGGCTGCTCAACACGAGCGCGAACGCGGTGCTCAAGATCGCGGGCTTGTCGGCGGATCACGGCGGCGACTCGCACTACTCGACCGACGAGCTCAAGCTCATCCTGCGCGGCCGCCGCGGCGCAAGCGGCCCGACGCCGCGCGTGGCCTATAACGCAGACGAATGGAACACGCTTGCGCATTCGCTCGACTTCTCGTCGATGACGGTGTCGGACTTGATGCGCCCCTCGCACGAGATGATCGGCCTGCGCCGCGACGTGCCGCTGCGCGAGAACATGCAGGTCGTCGCGCGCCACCGCTTCAGCCGCTATCCGTTGTTCGAGGACGCGTCTGGCGAGCGCGTCGCTGGCCTGATCCACTTGAAGGACTTGCTGCTCGCGCGCCACGCGGGCTCGACGCTCGACGATCTATCCGACTATGTACGCCCCGTTCAGTACGTGAGGCCCGATACGCCCGCGCTCGAGCT
>DATGHJ010000293.1:0-2206 GCA_035308085.1 Trinickia sp.
ATCGTCTTCGATCTCCGAAGCACCGCCGTCCTCCACCGTGACATGCGTGGCGCGGCTGATCTTCTCAGACTCGGCTTGCGGCGGGCGGCGCTTCGATTTCGGCATGGTCGTTTCGCTTATTGCGGCGGCAAGTACTTCAGCGGGTCGACAGGTTTGCCCTGCCGGCGAACTTCGAAATGCAACATCACGCGGTCCGAATCGCTATTGCCCATTTCGGCGATCTTCTGCCCTTTGGTCACCGCGTCCCCCTCTTTTACCATCAAAGCGCGGTTGTGTGCATACGCGGTCAGATAAGTTGCGTCATGCTTGATGATAATGAGATTGCCGTAGCCGCGCAGCCCATTTCCAGCGTAAACGACACGCCCATCCGCCGCGGCCTGCACGGGCGTACCCGCTGCCCCGCCGATATTGATGCCCTTGTTGTTCGCGTCGTCGAACGTGCCGAGGATCGGCCCGCGCGCCGGCCACGCGAAAGCGATGTTGCCGACCGGCGCGGTCGCATCGCTTGCGGCGGGTTGCGGCGGAATCGTGGTCACAGCGGGTGCGGAGCCGTACATCGGCGGCTGCGCCGGGCTTACGCCCGATGCACCGGCCGGTGCGTTGTTCGCAAGCGGAGCGCTCTGCACCGCGCCGCCACCGATCGGCGCGGTCGCAACGCCCGGCGTAACCGCCGCAACGTTCGCACCCGGCGGCGCGACGCGCAGCAATTGGTCGACTTCGATTTGGTTCGGATTGGTGAGATTGTTCCAGGTCGCGATGTCGCGATAATTCTGGCCGTTCTCGAGCGCGATCCGGTAAAGCGTATCGCCCGGTTTCACACGGTAGTAGCCAGGAGGCGGCGGGCCGAGCGGCACGGGAGCCTGAGCAGCGGCAGCCGCCTGACCGGAAGAAGAGCGGTCGACGACCGGCGCGTTATCGAGCCGCGTCGCGCAAGCCGTCAGCGCCGAGAGCACCACTACGCAGAAGGCACGCTGAGCTACGGTGAACCGGACATTTGAACTATTTCTATGCATCGAGCGCAACATACTCATCGGTGTCAAATCACTCCGGATTTTAAGGGGACAAAGAAAACGCGATCAAGCCGCGACTCGCGCCACTGGCTGGGCCCGAGACGCTCGACGAGCGTGAGCACCTGAGCCTGTCCGCTTTGCGCGCCGACCGGAGCGACGAGGCGTCCGCCCACGGCAAGCTGCTCGAGCAGCGCCTGCGGGACGTCGAGCCCGGCAGCAGCGATCACGATCGCATCGAACGGCGCCGCCGACGGCAGGCCAACGCGCCCATCGCCGTAATGCAAGCGGATGTTCGGCACGCGCAGCGGCCGCAAGTTGGTCTTCGCGCGCTCGTAAAGCGGCTTGATCCGTTCAATCGAATACACATCGCGCGCCACCTGGCTCAGCACGGCTGCCTGATAGCCGCAGCCCGTGCCGATTTCGAGCACGCGTTCGAGCTTGCGACCGGCCGCCGCGAGTTCGATCATCCGCGCGACGACCGATGGCTTCGAAATCGTCTGGTGGTGACCGATCGGCAGCGCCGCATCCTCGTAAGCCTGAGTCGCGAGGCCGGGATCGACGAACATGTGGCGCGGCACGACCGACATCGCGTTCAAGACGCGCGGATCGGTCACGCCGTTTGCTCGAAGGCGTTCGACCATCCGTTCGCGCACGCGTTCCGACGTCAGCGCAAGCGTCCCGTTCAAAGCGACATTCGGCGCGTTGCTCTTATCGGCCGATTTGGCTGCATGGCGTTCGACGCGAGCGTCATGCGCGCGCGCGACGGCGCGCGACGGCTCGGTGCGCACGGCCGCCGGCGCGCGGCCTTGCGGCTTGCGCGACTCGCGCTTGAGATCGGCGAGTTCCAGGGGAAAACGCTTGGCGCGCTCGCTCGTCATGAAGCGTGACGCCCGGCGCGCGCCCATTCGCGCGCCGCGGCCAGCATTTGCGTATGCGTGAGATCGAGTTGCAGCGGCGTGATCGACACCCGGCCATTTGCAACGGCGTGGAAATCGGTGCCTTCGCTCGCGTCGAGCGCGGCACCCGACGGCCCGATCCAGTAGATCGGCTCGCCGCGCGGGTTGGTCTGGCGGATCACCGGCTGCGACGGATGACGCTTGCCGAGCCGCGTCACTTGCCAATCGCTCAACTGCTCATACGGCAGGTTCGGGATGTTGACGTTCAAAAGCGGATGGCCGGGCAGCGGATTCTCGAGG
>DATGHJ010000294.1:0-8944 GCA_035308085.1 Trinickia sp.
CGGCGGCTGCAGCGGCTCGAGGCGGCGGGCGTGATCGAAGGCTACCGCGTGATGCTGCGCCCCGAAAAGCTCGGGCTCGGCGTCACCGCGTTCACGAGCCTGAAGCTGAAGCACCACGGCGATTCGATCATCGAGCAGTTCCAGCAGCAGATCGACGTGCTGCCCGAAGTGCTCGAATGCCATGCGGTGGTCGGCGACGCCGACTATCTGCTGCGTATCGTCGCGCCGGATTTGAACGCGCTGTCGTCGTTCGTGATGAAGAGACTGATGCGGGTGCCGGGCGTCGACAGCGTGCGCTCGAACATCGTGCTCACCACGTTCAAGCGCAATGGGCCATTGCCGCTCGGCCATCTGTCGCCGGGGGCGGCCGCGGCATAGTTTGCTGCGGGGATGGTTCTATCTACAAGAAGGAATGCTTCGACGGCGCGTTGCCGCGTGCGACGCCAGCGCCTTGACAGGCATTGATATGAACACTCAAGCCGCTTCGTCCGCCTTCGCCGGATTGAGCAAATCGACGTAAGCGAGCGCGACGAGATCCGCCTTCGCCACGCCGAGCTTCGCAAACACCTCGTGCGCTTCGGTCTCGCCGCCTTCCTCGTCGTCGTCGGGTGCGAGCACCACTTCGAGTTCGACGAAATCGCCGAGCCCGTCGACGCGGTCCAAATGGATGCGCGTGCGTCCCGCCAAGTAGACGTGGCGTTCTTTCGTGACGATGCCGCGCGTCGTGAGCGCAGTGGCGAGCAGCGAGTGCATCGCTTCGGGGTTCGTGACCGGGCTCCTCGTGTAGTACGACACCTTCGGACCGTCGCGATCGTCGCGCTGATAGAAGATCAGCTCGGCCGGCGTGCCGTCGTCGAATTGGCGCAGCTTCAGGCGTCCGCGCGGCACGTCGTAGAAGAAGTCCTGCTGGCGGAAGATCAGCGGAGCCTCGGACGAAAGTTCGGCGGCACGTTCGCGCAGTTGTTCGAACTGCTGGGCGCGGGCTTTGATTTCGATGTTGCGTGCCATCTGAGGCTCCTGTCGAGAAAGGGGAGGAGAACAACGCGAGGGGGACGCGCGAAGCGCGAACCACGAATCTAGCAAATATTGCCGATGCTCGTCGTGTCAGTCAGTGTCGGCCGCCTCGGTCATCAGCGCCGCTCATATCGCCCATTGCTGCTCGATGAGCTTGAACGCCGCGGCGATCGCCGGCTCGTCCTGGCGCTCGGCGAGCGTGACGAACGTGAGCTGGGTCGGCACCGTGACGCCTTCGACGATCGTCAGCGCATGTGCATGCGCCTCGGCGATCGCGATCGAATCGCGCGCGAGCGTGAGTCCGACGCCCGATTTGACGAGGTCGAGCATCGACGGCTCCTGATCCACTTCCGCGACCTTTATCGGCGTCACGCCCGCTTCGGCGAAACGCCGCGACAGCAGCCGGTGATGCGCGGACGCGGGCGGCGTCCAGATCCACGGCAGCGCGGCGAGCGCGCGCCAGTCGCGAGCGCGGCTTACGCGGTCTTTCCAGCCGGCCGGCGCGAGCACGTGGTATTGAAAGCGGATGAGCGTAGCGGAGCGAAAGAGATCGTGCTCACGGGCGTCATCTTCGGCGGGGTCACCGATGTAGTAGCCAACATCGAGCTCGCGCGAGCGGATCTGGTCGAGCACCCAGCCGGACATGCCGTGCCTCAAAGCGGTCTCCATCTGCGGATAGGTTTCCACCAGCTGTCTGAGGAAACCGCCGAGCCGCAAAAACGCGGGATCGAGGATCGTGCCGATGCGCAGACGCCCGCGCACTTCCTGACGCAGCGTCGCCGCCGCGCGCTCGACGTCACCGGCCGCCGCGAGCGCGCGCTCGGCGTGCGGCAGGAGCGCCTGGCCGTCGCGCGTGAGCGTGAGCCCGTGTGACGTGCGTGAAAACAGAGCCAAGCCCAGCGCTTCCTGCAGATTCTTGATTTGCAGGCTGACGGCGGGCTGCGTCAGGTGCAGCTGCGCGGCGGCGCGCGTCAGGTTGCCGGTGCGTGCGACCGTCACGAAGGCGCGGAGCAGTATCAGGTCCATCCGCTGATATTAGCGCGCCTTATATCGCAATTGAGCATTACTCATTGGATTTCGCGGCGCGATGCCGCGTACGCTTGGATTCAAACGCATCCGGCGGATAGCCTTTGATGACGCGGCGCAGCAGGCGGCGCTTCCATTTAGTGCACCCAGTGAGGAGACACATGAGCGAGGCAGACAAAGGCGCACGCGTGCGCGAGTTGACCCATTTCATCGGCGGCAGCACGGTGGCCGGCAAGAGCGGCCGTTTCGGCGATGTGTTCAATCCGGCGCTCGGCTCGGTTGCCACGCGCGTGCCTCTGGCGGGCGTCGACGAAGTTGCCGCAGCGGTGGCTGCCGCGAAGGCGGCGTTTCCGAAGTGGAGCGAGGTCGCGCCGATCAAGCGTGCGCGCGTGATGTTCAAGTTCAAGCAACTGCTCGACGAACATCACGACGAGCTGGCGGAACTGATTACGAAGGAACACGGCAAGGTGTTCTCGGACGCGCACGGCGAAGTGATGCGCGGCATCGAGATCGTCGAGTTCGCGTGCGGAATTCCGAATCTCCTGAAGACCGATTTCACCGATCAGATCGGCGGCGGCATCGACAACTGGAATCTGCGTCAGCCGCTTGGCGTCGTCGCCGGCATCACGCCGTTCAACTTTCCGATGATGGTGCCGTGCTGGATGTTCCCGATCGCGATCGCGTGCGGCAACACGTTCGTGCTGAAGCCGTCGGAGCGCGATCCGTCCGCATCGATTCGTCTCGCCGAATTGCTCAAGGAAGCGGGGCTTCCCGACGGCGTGTTCAACGTCGTGCACGGCGACAAGGTGGCCGTCGATGCGCTGCTCCAGCATCCCGATGTCGAAGCGCTGTCGTTCGTCGGCTCGACGCCGATCGCGCAATACATTCACAACGAAGGCACGCGACACGGCAAGCGGGTGCAGGCGCTCGGCGGCGCGAAGAACCATCTCGTCGTGATGCCCGATGCGGATCTCGACCAGGCCGTCGACGCGCTGATCGGCGCGGCCTACGGTTCGGCGGGCGAGCGCTGCATGGCGATCTCGGTGGCGGTGGCGGTCGGCCATATCGCCGACGAGCTGATCGACAAGCTCACGCCGCGCGTGAAGGCGCTCAAGATCAAGAACGGCATGGAAGCCGACGCCGAGATGGGCCCGCTCGTCACGGGCGCGCATCGCGCCAAGGTGTCGGGCTACATCGACGCAGGCGTGGCGGCGGGCGCAAAGCTCGTGGTCGACGGCCGCGGCCACAAGGTCCCGGGTCATGAGGAAGGCTTCTTCCTCGGCGGCTCTCTCTTCGACCATGTGAAGACCGACATGACGATCTATCGCGAGGAGATCTTCGGGCCGGTGCTGTGCGTTGTGCGCGTGCCGGACTTCGCGTCGGCGGTCGAACTGATCAACGCGAACGAGTTCGCCAATGGTGTCTCGTGCTTCACCTCCGATGGCGGCATCGCGCGCGCGTTCTCGCGGCAAATCCAGATCGGCATGGTCGGCATCAACGTGCCGATTCCGGTGCCGATGGCGTGGCATTCGTTCGGCGGCTGGAAGAAATCGCTGTTCGGCGACCATCATGCGTACGGCGAGGAAGGCGTGCGGTTCTATACGCGCTACAAGAGCATCATGCAACGCTGGCCAGACAGCATTGCGAAGGGAGCGGAGTTTACGATGCCGGTGGCGAAGTAAGGCGGCCCGGCCGGAGGCATCATGAGCCAAGCGCCTACGGTCGAAGGCGAGTTCGACTACATCGTGGTTGGCGCGGGCACGGCTGGATGCGTGCTCGCCAATCGCCTCACCGAAGACCCGGATGTCAGCGTGCTGCTGCTCGAAGCGGGCGGGAAGGACGACTATCACTGGATTCATATCCCCGTCGGCTATTTGTATTGCATCGGTAATCCACGCACGGATTGGCTCTACAAGACGCAGCCGGAAGCGGGGCTGAACGGGCGCGCGCTGTCGTATCCGCGCGGCCGCGTGCTTGGCGGCTCGTCGTCGATCAACGGCATGATCTACATGCGCGGCCAGCGTGAAGACTACGACGAATGGGCGCGCATCACAGGCGATCCATCGTGGAGCTGGGATGCCGTGCTGCCGGTTTTCAAGCGCAGCGAGGATCATCACGGCGGCGCGAATCAGTGGCATGGCGCGGGCGGTTTGTGGCGCGTCGAGAAGCAACGTCTGAAATGGCAGATCCTCGAATCGTTTGCCGAGGCTGCGCAGCAAGCGGGCATTCCTGCCACCGACGATTTCAATCGCGGCGACAACACCGGTGTCGGCTACTTCGACGTCAATCAGAAGCGCGGCGTTCGCTGGAATGCCTCGAAAGCGTTTCTGCGTCCGGCTCTGCAACGGGGCAATCTCACGATCATTACGGGTGCGCTTACGCAGCGCCTTGTGTTTGAGGGCAAGCGCTGTGTCGGCGTCGAGTATCGCGGTGGCGTTGCGGGCGATATCGACTTCGTCGCGAACGCGCGCTGCGAGGTTGTGTTGAGCGCGGGCGCCGTGAATTCGCCGCAGTTGCTCGAGCTATCGGGCGTCGGCAATGGCGCGCATCTGCAGAGGCTCGGCATCGATGTCGTGCACGATTTGCGCGGCGTCGGCGAAAACCTGCAAGACCATTTGCAGTTGCGCGCCGCGTTTCAAGTGAGCGGCGTGCCCACGCTCAACACGATGGCCGCGCATTGGTGGGGCAAGCTGATGATCGGCATGCGATACGCGCTCACGCAAAGCGGCCCGATGTCGATGGCGCCGTCCCAGCTCGGTGTGTTCGCGAAGTCCGATCCCGACGATCCTTCAATCACGCGCTCCGATATCGAGTACCACGTGCAGCCGCTTTCGCTCGATCGCTTCGGCGAGCCGCTGCATCGCTTCAACGCGTTTACGGCGTCCGCGTGCAATTTGCGTCCGACGTCGCGCGGCACGATACACATCGATTCAAGCGATCCGCGCAAACCGCCTTTGATCGCGCCGAATTACCTGTCGACTGATCGCGATCGCCATGTCGCCGCCAACGCGCTACGTCTGACGCGGCGCATCGTCGGAACGCCCGCGCTCGCGCGTTACGCGCCGAAAGAAATCCTGCCGGGGCAGCAGTTCCAAACGGAAGAGGAGCTCGTCAAAGCCGCGGGCGAAGTCGGCACGACGATCTTTCATCCGGTCGGCACGTGCCGCATGGGGACCGTCGACGATCCGGCGGCGGTGGTCGATTCGCGCTTGCGTGTCATCGGATTGGAAGGATTGCGTGTTGTCGATGCATCGGTGATGCCGGTCATTACATCGGGCAATACGAATTCGCCGACGCTGATGATCGCCGAGCGAGCAAGCGCGATGATCCGCGAGGATCGCAAGGCGCGGGTGTCAGGAACGCAAGCTCAATCGCCTTCGGCGCACGGCGCGAGCGTGTCGGTCTGATGACAGTGAGTGCAAATTCAATGTCATGCACGAAAGGAGTTCGCTTCGTGCTTCGTTATTCATAGGTAAACCGACCCTAGTGCAAATCCCAATGAATGCGCTGCATCATTGGCGAGACAATGGCGCCGTACCGCGTGGTGCGGTAGGGGCGATCGTCCATATTGATGCACCACGTCATAAAAAGCGGGGGCCCGACCGGCACCTGTCGTAACGTGGTGCTGCGCGATCGGCGCGCAACCTAGCAGTGCATCGCCTGACTTCGCACGGAAGGGGACATGATTCTCGGCGACACGATTCTCGAAACGCGCGGGCTGACCAAAGAATTCAAAGGATTCACCGCTGTCAACGGCGTCAACCTGCGCGTGCGCCGCGGCTCGATTCATGCATTGATCGGGCCGAACGGCGCGGGCAAGACCACCTGCTTCAATCTGCTCACCAAGTTTTTGCGGCCCACGGCGGGGCAGATCGTGTTCAACGGCGTGGATATCACGGGAGAGCGTCCTGCGCAGATCGCGCGGCGCGGCATCATCCGCTCGTTCCAGATTTCCGCCGTATTTCCGCACATGACGGTATTGCAGAACGTGCGCGTCGCGTTGCAGCGCTCGCTCGGCACCGCCTTTCATTTCTGGAAGAGCGAACGCACGCTCAAAGAGCTCGATGAAGAGGCGCTCGATCTGCTCACGCAAGTGGGCCTGACCGATTTCGCCGATACGCTCACCGTCGAACTTTCCTATGGCCGTAAGCGCGCGCTCGAGATCGCGACGACGCTCGCGATGGAGCCTGAGCTGATGCTGCTCGACGAGCCCACGCAGGGGATGGGCCACGAAGACGTCGACCGCGTGACCGCGTTGATCAAGAAAGTGTCGAGCGGCCGCACGATCCTGATGGTCGAGCACAACATGAACGTGATCGCGGGCATCTCCGACACGATCACCGTCCTGCAGCGTGGCGAGGTGCTCGCTGAAGGCACTTACGCCGAAGTATCGAAGAACGCGCTCGTGATGCAGGCTTACATGGGCAGCGTCGATACCGCGCTAACGGGAACGCACGCATGAACCAGGCCGTGAGCGAAAACATCGATGTGCTCGCCGCTGCAACCGGCACGCCCGCGCTGACCATCGCCGGACTGCAGGCGTGGTACGGCGAATCGCACATCCTGCATGGCGTCGATTTGAAGGTGAACCGCGGCGAAGTTGTCACGCTGCTGGGCCGCAACGGCGCGGGACGTACCACGACCATGCGCGCGATCATGGGCCTTACGGGACGGCGCACAGGCTCCATCCGCATCGGCGAGCGCGAAACCATCGATCTGCCGACGCACAAGATCGCGCACTGCGGGATCGGCTATTGCCCGGAAGAGCGCGGCATCTTTTCGAGCTTGTCGTGCGAGGAAAACCTGATCCTGCCGCCGATGGTCGGCGCGAGCACAAACGCAATGTCGCTCGACGAAATCTACGAGATGTTCCCGAACCTCAAGGAACGACGGATGAGCCAGGGCACGCGCCTGTCCGGCGGCGAGCAGCAGATGCTCGCGGTCGCGCGCATTCTGCGCACGGGGGCGAACCTGCTTTTGCTCGACGAAATCTCGGAAGGTCTCGCGCCCGTCATCGTGCAGGCGCTCGCGCGCATGATCATGATGCTCAAGCAACGCGGCTATACGGTGGTGATGGTCGAGCAGAATTTCCGTTTTGCCGCTCCGCTCGCGGACCGCTTCTATGTGATGGAGCACGGCCGCATTGTCGAGCATTTCGGTGCAAGCGAACTCGAAAGCAAGATGCCCGTGCTGCACGATCTGCTCGGTGTGTGAATCCAGTTTGACACGTTGGTCCTGTCCGATGCGCTCGCGCGCCGGCAGGACCCGTGGGCTCGACTTTGTACGTACAACCAGAACGCAACGAACGAAGGAGATAGACCAATGAAGAAGAAGAAGTTGCTCGCACGCGTCGCAGGATCACTCGCTTTGACGACGGCCGCATGGCTGGCCGCCGCACCGCTGCAGCAGGCCATGGCCGACGAGAACCAGGTCACGATCGGCTTCATCACGGACCTGTCGGGTCTGTACGCGGACATCGACGGCAAGGGCGGCCTGACGGCCATCCAGATGGCGATCGACGACTTCGGCGGCAAGGTCAACGGCAAGCCGATCAAGCTGCTCTATGCCGATCACCAGAACAAGGCGGACATCGCTGCGACGACCGCGCGCAAATGGATCGACACCGAAGGGCTCGACATGCTCGTCGGCGGGACGAACTCGGCGACGGGCTTGTCGATGAACGACGTGATCAAGGAAAAGAAGCGGCCGTTCTTCGTCATCGGGGCGGGCACCGACGCGCTGACGAACAAGCAATGCACGCCTTATACGGTTCACTACGCCTATGACACGACCGCGCTCGCGAGAGGCACCGGTTCCGCGACCGTGAAGCAGGGGCTCAAGACCTGGTACTTCCTCACCGCCGATTACGCGTTCGGCAAGTCGCTCGATGCCAACACGACCAAGGTCGTCGAAGCGGCCGGCGGGAAGGTGCTCGGCCACGCGTTCCATCCGTTGTCGGCTTCGGATTTCTCGTCGTTCCTGCTTCAGGCGCAGGCATCGAAGGCGCAGGTGCTCGGCCTCGCGAACGCGGGCGGCGACACTGTGAATTCGCTCAAGGCGGCGAAGGAGTTCGGCATCACCAAGACGATGAAGATCGCCGCGCTGCTGATGTTCATCGACGACGTGCACAGCGTCGGCTTGCCGACGGCGCAGGGCCTGCTGCTCACGGACAGCTGGTATTGGGATCAGAACGATGCCTCGCGCAAATGGGCGCAGCGCTACTTCGCGAAGACCGGGAAGATGCCGTCGAGCCTTCAGGCTGCCGACTATTCGGCGACGATGGATTACCTGAACGCGGTGAAGGCCGCCGGTACGACGGATGCGGACAAGGTGATGGCGCAAGTCCGGCAGCAGAAGGTCGACGACTTCTATGCGAAGGGCTACGTTCGGCCGGACGGCGTCATGGTCCACGACATGTACCTGTATGAGGTCAAGACGCCGGCCGAATCGAAGAAGCCGTGGGACTACTACACGCTCAAGGCGACGATTCCCGGCGATCAGGCGTTCGGGACCAAGGCCGAAACGCAGTGCGATCTGTGGAAGTGATGCGGCGCGCGGCACGGGATCGGGGAGGGCGCCGATGCGTTGAGCGTTACAGCGCTGAGCCCGATCCACGCGGCGCACCGTTCCGACTCTGACGGCAGGTTCATCGATGGATATTTTTGGCGTTTCGCTGCCTGCGATGCTGAGCCAGTTGCTGCTCGGGCTCGTCAACGGCTCGTTTTACGCGATTCTGAGCTTAGGTCTCGCGGTCATCTTCGGCCTGCTCAACGTGATCAACTTCGCCCACGGCGCGCTGTTTATGCTGGGGGCGATGCTCGCGTGGATGGGTCTCGCGTACTTCAATCTGCCGTACTGGGTGATGCTCGTGGTCGCGCCGATCGTGGTCGGCGTGTTCGGCATG
>DATGHJ010000295.1:0-3805 GCA_035308085.1 Trinickia sp.
GAGAAACATACGATGGCCGTGCTCGTGGACAATGAGCCCGGCGTGCTCGCGCGCGTCATCGGCCTGTTCTCCGGCCGCGGCTACAACATCGAAAGCCTGACCGTCGCCGAGACCGATCCCAAGAATAAGCTGTCGCGCATCACCATCGTCACCTCGGGCACGCCGATGATCATCGAGCAGATCAAGGCGCAGCTGAACCGGATCGTGCCAGTGCACGGCGTGCATGATCTCGGCGAGGAAGGCGCGTTCGTCGAGCGCGAGCTCGCGCTGGTCAAGGTCACTGGCGGCGCGGACAATCGCGCCGAAACGCTGCGCGTCGCCGACATCTTTCACGCTCGCGTGGTCGACACCACACCCGAGAGCTATGTTTTCGAGATGACCGGCTCGACTGAAAAGCTCGATGCTTTCATTGCTTTGATGACGCCGCTTGGCGTCGTCGACATTTCCCGCACCGGCGTCGTCGCGATCGCGCGCGGTTCCGGCAAGTTCTGATCCAACCTTTTTCGCTTTCGGAGGAGTTCTTCCATGCGTGTTTATTATGATCGCGACGCCGACGTGAACCTGATCAAGGGCAAAAAAGTCCTAGTGGTCGGTTACGGTAGCCAGGGCCATGCCCATGCTATGAACCTGCGCGACAGCGGCGTGAAAGAGGTGCGCGTCGCGCTGCGGCCGGGCTCGGCCACCGCCAAGAAGGCGGAAGCCGCCAAGTTCCAAGTCGTCTCGCCGGCCGACGGCGCCAAATGGGCGGACGTGGTCATGGTCCTCACGCCCGACGAACTCCAAGCTAAGCTCTACAATGACGACCTGAAGCCGAACATGCGGCCGGATACGGCGCTCGCCTTTGCGCACGGCTTCAACATCCATTTCAAGCTGATCGAACCGCGTCCCGACATGGACGTGTTCATGATCGCGCCCAAAGGCCCGGGCCACACCGTGCGCGCGGAATACGTGCGCGGCGGCGGCGTGCCGTGTCTCGTCGCGGTTGCGCAAAATCCGTCGGCCAATGCGCTCGAACTCGCCCTCAGTTACGCCTCGGCAATTGGCGGCGGCCGCGCCGGCGTGATCGAGACGACGTTCAAGGAAGAATGCGAGACCGATCTCTTCGGCGAGCAATGCGTGCTGTGCGGCGGCCTCACCTCGCTGATCATGGCCGGCTATGAAACGCTGGTCGAGGCGGGCTACGCGCCCGAGATGGCGTATTTCGAATGCTTGCACGAGGTGAAATTGATCGTCGACCTCATGTACGAAGGCGGCATCGCCAACATGCGTTATTCGGTGTCGAACACCGCCGAGTACGGCGACTACACGCGCGGCCCGCGGATTATCGATGCGCGCGTGAAAGCGGAGATGAAACGCGTGCTCGACGACATTCAATCCGGACGCTTTGCGCGCGAATGGGTGCTCGAGAACGCGGCGGGTCAGGCGAGCTTCAAAGCAATGCGCCGGCGCGGCGCCGAACATCCGGTGGAGCAGATCGGTGAAAAGCTGCGCGCGATGATGCCGTGGATTTCCGCCAACCGACTGGTCGACAAATCGAAGAACTAGCGTGGCGGGACGGCCGCTACCGCCACAGAAAGCTTGCGATTTCGCGGCAAGCCGGGCTAAACATAGTACCGGCCTTGATTTTTTCGCCTTACCAGGGAACCGGCCTGTGGCGCCAGGCGACGGCGCGGGTCGATAGAAAGCGGGCAAAATGGCCATGACGGCTGCGGCCAAGGTTAACCGGGCGTTTCCGCGCCGGGTCGACCGCGTCTGCCGTTTGGCCGGCCCGGCGCGGGGGAACGGCGGCACGCTGCGACTTAGCTGCCCCTGAGCGCGGGTGCGATGGAGCCCGCTCGCGTTCGAGGGGCGTCGGCCACGGCTCAACGTTATTTCCCTGAGACATGAGGAATCGCGCCATGGGCGCCACGCAATCTCCGAAGACCGTCGCACCCGAGACTCGGGCCGACGCCAATCGCGTCATCATTTTCGACACCACCATGCGCGACGGCGAGCAATCGCCGGGCGCGTCGATGAATCTCGAAGAAAAGATCCGGATCGCCCAGTTGCTCGAGGAAATGGGCGTCGACGTCATCGAGGGCGGCTTCCCGATCGCGTCGAACGGCGATTTCGAGGCCGTGCGCGAAATCGCCAAAGCGGTCAAGGCCCCGTCGGTCTGCGGTCTCGCGCGCGCGTCGCGCGCCGACATCGACCGCGCCTGGGAAGCATTGCAGCACGCGAAGCGGCCGCGCATTCACACGTTCCTTTCCACGTCGCCGCTGCACATGAAATACAAGCTGCAGATGGCGCCGGAACAGGTGCATCAAGCGGTGATCGACAGCGTGTCGCATGCGCGCAATCTCTGCCCGGACGTCGAATGGTCGGCCGAAGACGGCTCGCGCACGGAGCACGATTTCCTCTGCCGCGTGGTTGAAAGCGCGATCAAGGCGGGTGCGCGCACCATCAATATCCCCGATACGGTCGGGTATGCCGTGCCGGAGGAGTTCGGCGCGCTCATCCGCATGCTGTTCGATCGCGTGCCTAATATCGACAAGGCGGTGATCTCGGTTCATTGCCACAACGACCTCGGCTTGGCCGTCGCGAATTCGCTGGCTGCGGTGCGCGCGGGCGCGCGGCAGGTCGAATGCACGGTCAACGGGCTGGGCGAGCGCGCTGGCAACGCTGCGATGGAGGAGATCGTCATGGCGCTTCGGACGCGCCACGATGTGATCCCTTACACGACCGGCATCAAGACCGAATGCATCACGCGCGCGTCGCGCCTGGTTTCGGCGATCACCGGCTTCGTCGTGCAGCCCAACAAGGCGATTGTCGGCGCCAACGCCTTCGCGCATGAAAGCGGCATTCACCAAGACGGCATGCTCAAGCACGCTGGCACGTACGAGATCATGACGCCGGAATCGGTCGGTCTCGGCAAGTCGACGCTCGTGATGGGCAAGCACTCGGGTCGGCACGCGTTCAAGATGAAGCTCAAGGAGCTTGGCTTCGAGCTGGGCGACAACGCCTTGAACGATGCCTTTCGACGCTTCAAAGAGGTCGCGGACCGCAAGAAGGACGTCTACGACGAGGACATCGTCGCGCTGGTCGATGACGAAATCCAACGCGGCGACGAGCGCATCAAGTTCCTCTCATTGCAGGTGATTGCGGGCTCGAAAGGGCCGCAAACCGCGGAAATCGAGCTCGATTTCGATGCGGTACGCAAGTCGGCCAAGGTCACCGGCAACGGTCCGGTCGACGCCACCTTCAACGCTATCCGCGCCATCGTGCCGCACAGCGCGCGCCTGCTGCTCTACCAGGTGCATGCCGTGACTGAGGGCACCGACGCGCAGGCCGAGGTCACCGTGCGTCTCGAGGAGGACGGCAAGACGGTCGTCGGCCAAGGCGCCGATCCGGATACGCTGGTCGCCTCGGCGCGCGCGTACATCCACGCTCTCAACAAACTCCTGACCAAGCGGGCGAAGACCGCGCCCGCCGCGCTCACAGCGTAACGGCGGTCCAACAACCAACCGCGGATCACACCAAAACGATGTTCGGCAATCTCCTCGGAATGCTGTCGGCCGATATGGCCATCGACCTCGGCACGGCGAATACGCTGGTTTACGTCAAAGGCCGCGGCATCGTCTTGAATGAGCCCTCGGTGGTCGCCATCGCCAGCGTCAAAGGCCGGAAGCAGGTTCTGGCGGTTGGCGACGAGGCCAAGATGATGCTCGGCCGCACGCCGGGCAACATCCAGGCGATTCGGCCGCTGCGTGACGGCGTGATTGCCGACTTCGAGGTGGCGGAAGAAATGATCAAGCATTTCATCCGC
>DATGHJ010000296.1:0-3748 GCA_035308085.1 Trinickia sp.
GGCCGCCGCGCCGCGAAAGCGAGCGCGGCGGCGGTCTTGCCCGAGGCCGTCGGCCCGAGCAGGCAGGCGATCGGCCGCGCGCCGGCTGGCGTCGAACTGGCGTGAATCACGTTGTCTGCGTCGCCCACGTGGCTACTGACCGCGCATGAAGAGGCGGTCGAGGTCAGCGAGCGTCAACTGATACCAGGTCGGTCGCCCGTGGTTGCACTGGTCCGCGCGCTCGGTCGCTTCCATCTGTCGCAGGAGCGCGTTCATCTCGTCGAGCGTCAGGCGCCGGTTCGCGCGCACCGCGTGGTGGCACGCGAGCGTGCCGAGCAGCTCGTGCTGGCGCTCGGTCAACACGCGCGAGCCGCCGTACGCGTGCAGGTCGGCGAGCACCGCGCGCGCGAGCGCCTGCAGGTCGGCGTCCTTCAGCAGCGCGGGCACCGCGCGGATCGCGAGCGTGGTCGGCGACAGCACCGCGAGATCGAAGCCGAGTGCATCGAGCGTCTCACGCTCTTCTTCGACCACGCCGATCTCGACGGCGTCGGCCTGCATCGAGATCGGAATCAGAAGTGGCTGGACCGCGATCGAACGGTCGGCGAGCGCGTTTTTGAACTGCTCGTAGAGGATGCGCTCGTGCGCCGCGTGCATGTCGACGATCACGAGGCCGCGCGCGTTTTGCGCGAGCACGTAGATGCCGTGGATCTGGCCCAGGGCGAAACCAAGCGGGTGGTCGTCGCCGGCGGTAAACGATTGGGCGCTGGGGTAGGGCATGCCGGTTGCCGATGCGTTGTTCGCACCGCCTGCGAAAGCAGGAGGTACCGGTGGTGCCGCGAGATCCGCCGCCGAATCGCGCACTTCGTAAGCCGTCGTTGTGCCAAGCGCGGTGCCCGCGCCCACGTCCTTGCGGCCGAAGAGCGCGTCATACAGCGCGAGCGGCTGCGCGACGGGCAGCGTGCCTTGCGTCATGCGCGCCTGCCGCAGCCAGGTACTGCCTGGCTCGCCGCCGTGGCTTGCGTTGCCGTTACCACCGCGCAATGCGCTGCCCGCGCTCGGCGAGCCGCCGAGCGGCGTCGACCCGAACGACGCGGGCGTCATCGGCTCGATATGCGCCGCGTGGCCGCCCGCGGTCGTTTCCGGCGACGCGCCCGCGTGCCGCGCGAGCGCGCGTTGCACCGCGTGGAACACGAACTGGTGAATCGAACGCGAATCGCGAAATCGGACTTCAATTTTCGACGGGTGCACGTTCACGTCGACTGCTTCCGGTGGCAGATCGAGAAACAGCACGTACGATGGGAATCGCTCACCGTGCAGCACGTCCTCGTAGGCGGCGCGCACTGCGTGCGTGAGCAGCTTGTCGCGCACGAAGCGGCCGTTGACGAAGAAATACTGCTGATCGGCACGGCCGCGACTTGCTGTCGGCAGACCGGCGCACCCGTAGACCGCGAGCGGCCCCGCCGCCTCTTCGAGCGGCAGGTGAGCGGTCGCGAACGTCTCGCCGAGAATCTTCGCGACGCGCGTCGCGGGATCGCTCGCGTTCCAGTGCTCGACCGCCCGTCCGTTGTGGAGCACCGAGATCGCGACGTCCGGCCGCGCGAGCGCCGAGCGCCGGATCATCTCGAGGCAATGGCCGAGCTCGGTCTGCTCGCTCTTCAGGAATTTGCGGCGCGCGGGCGTGTTGAAGTACAGCTCGCGCACTTCGATTGTCGTGCCGGTGGTGCCGGCGGCCGGGGTCAATGCGCCGGTTTGCGCGTCGATGCGTGTGGCGTGCGGGGCCTCGGCGGTGCGGCTCGTGATGAACATCTCCGCCACCGATGCAATCGACGCCAGCGCTTCGCCGCGAAACCCGAGCGTCGCGACCGCTTCGAGCTCGGCGAGCGAGCGGATCTTGCTGGTCGCATGCCGCATCAGCGCGAGCGGCAGTTCGGCTTCGGGAATGCCGCAGCCGTCGTCCGCGATCGAGATGCGCTTGACACCGCCCTCGTCGAGCACGATGCGCAGCGTCTTGGCGCCCGCATCGAGGGCGTTTTCGAGCAATTCCTTGACGACCGACGCCGGCCGCTCGACCACTTCGCCGGCCGCGATCTGGCTGATCAACTGGTCGGGCAAGGGCTGAATCGAGCGCAACGGGCGCGGGGAGAGCGCCGCCTGGCGAGGCGACGTTTCGGGCGTATTCGGCGCGGCGTCCCCCAATCCCCCAAGGGGACTTCCTGCGGGGCGGGGGAGTTGTTTCGAGGCGCCAGCCGGCTGATCGGAGAATTCGGACATTGCGGAATTATAGCGACGCCACCTTGTCGCACGGGGTTTTGTCGGCGCGTTGCCCACCTATTTTGAGAAAACCGAAGGGCACTTTCGGTATCATGGCGCGGTCAGTTAGCAGGCGCCGTCCAATGCGCTAGATTCACGGGCCGAACGGCGCGAATTCGACGCCAACAACGCACTACTTCGAAAGGGACGCATTTGAACACGTTGCTGCAGTTTGCCGAGCTTGTCTTGCACATCGACACGTTTCTCGGCGTCTTCATTCATCAATACGGCGCGTGGGTATATGCGGTGCTGTTCTTGATCGTTTTCTGCGAAACCGGGCTCGTGGTCCTGCCGTTCCTGCCGGGCGATTCGCTGCTCTTCATTGGCGGCGCGTTCTGCGCGACGGGCGAGATGAATCTGGGGCTGCTGATCTTCCTGCTGCTGATGGCATCGGTCACCGGCAACAGCCTGAACTACGCGATCGGCACGGCGATCGGGCCGAAAGTGTTCAATACGCGCATTCCGATCCTCGAACGCTTCCTCGACCGCGCCGCGCTGCAGAAAACTCACGACTTCTATGAAAAGCACGGCGGCAAAACGCTCGTGCTCGCACGCTTCATCCCGGTCGTGCGGACGTTCGCGCCGTTTGTCGCAGGGGTCTCGTCGATGCGCTTTGCGCGCTTTCAACTCTTCAACATCGCGGGCGCGCTCCTGTGGGTGCTGCTGCTCGTGCTGCTGGGCTATTTCTTCGGCAACATCCCGTTCATCCGCCAGTATCTGAACGTGATCGTGCTGCTCGGCATCGGCGCGGCCGTCGTGCCGATCCTGATCGGCGCGCTCTGGAAGCTGTTGCGCGGCAAGGGCTCGGCGGGCGCAGTGCAAAAGCCGGGCAACAATCGTTAACAAAAGGGGCAACGATGACCGTTCCGAACTCAGACGTTCACTTGATCTCGGCCGAACTCGAACGCTTGCGGCCCACGCAGATGACCGTGGGCTACCACGAGGTCACCGCGAAGCGCGAGCATTGGAAGACGCTCGACAAGAAGGGCCGCGCTAACGCGATCGCGACGCACTGGTTTCCCGCCGTGCTTGGTCCGCAGAAAGACTACTTCGTGGTCGACCATCATCATCTCGGCCTTGCGCTGATCGAAGAGAGCGTCAAGGAGGTGAAGGTGATGGTGCTGCGGGACTTGTCGTGGCTCGATCCGGTGATTTTCTGGCGGATGATGGAGCACAACCAATGGGTGCATCCGTTCGGCGCCGATGGCTCGCGATACGAGTATGAACACCTGCCGAAGACGCTTAACGAGTTGGCCGACGACCCGTATCGCAGTCTCGCGGGCGAGTTGCGCCGCGCGGGCGGCTACGCGAAAGATGCCACACCGTTCAGCGAATTCCTCTGGGCCGACTATCTGCGCCTGAAAATTCCGGCGAAGCTCATCAAGAAGGACTTCGCCAAGGCGCTGAAAAATGCGCTTGCGTACGCGCACGAGCAGGACGCGCGCTATTTGCCGGGTTG
>DATGHJ010000297.1:0-7211 GCA_035308085.1 Trinickia sp.
ACACGGCCAGAGTGCAGGCCGAACTGAACAAGTACTCGGACAGCCAGCTGCGCAAACAACGCATCTTCTGGGTCGCCCTCTACGACTCCCCCGTGAACGGCGCGCTCATCACGCACTATGCGGCGCCGATCTATCGCGGCAATCAGCGCGTCGCCACCATCGTCGTGACGATTCCGTTCGCGCAATTTCCGCAGCTTTTCCAGGCTACCGGCCACGATCCGGATTTCTTCGTCGTCTCGCGCGACCGGCGCCATCTCTTTGGCTTGAGCGACGCCAATCCGCACGAGGCGCAATGGACGCGCGCGGTGCTGTCGATGCCGAAGATCTTCGAGCGCGCGGATGCGCGCGTGCAGGTCGTGCGCGCGGGTTTGAGTTTCTTCGTGATCCAGCGCATTCGGGGGCCGAACTGGATCGCGGTCTACGCGTTCGACTGGCGCAAGGTCCTCATGGATCTGCACGATCAGTTGCTGTTGATGGCCATGCTGATGGTGCTCGTGCTGGCGATCTTGTGGGCCTTCATCGTGACGCTCGATCGCGCCGTGCTAAGGCCGCTGCGCTCGCGAGCACGGCAGGTGTACGAGAGCGAGGCGTTCAACCGCACGGTGCTGAGCACGGCGCCGGTCGGGCTGACTGTCTTCGACCCGCAGACGGGCGACATCGTCATGCAGAACGAGATCGCGCGGTCGCTCTTGGCCGCGTCGGCCGACGAAGCCGGCTTTTACCGGCATCTGCTCGATGGCCGCTCGCGCAAGCGCGGCGGCGCCGCGCACTCGCCCTGCTCCGAGGTCGCGGAAACGGCCGATACGACGCAAGGCGTGCGTGTCGCCGAGGCGTCGGTGGCGAGCGCCGACGGCAAGCGTCACGAGGTTTCGGCCGCGTTTTCGCACGCCCGCTATCAGCAGCGCGAAGTGGTGCTGTTCGGCTTGACGGACATCAGCCGCCAGAAGGCCACGCAGCGCCTCTTGCAACAGGCGCGCCGCGCCGCCGACGAAGCCAACGAGGCCAAATCGATGTTCGTCGCGACGATGAGCCACGAGATTCGCACGCCGCTGCACGGAGCGCTCGGCAATCTCGAACTGCTTGCGATGGCCGAGTTGACGGCGACGCAGAAAGAGCGCGTGACAGCCGTGCGGCGCGCGTTCGACGCGCTGCTCGCGCTCGTCAACGACGTGCTCGATCTGTCGAAAGTGGAAGCGCAAGAGCTGCAGCTTCATGTGGAGCCGTTTCATCTAGACGACGTGGTCGAACGCTGCGCGCAGACCTTCGCGCCCGTCATCACGGGCAAGGGGCTGCAGTTGCTTTGCCTGGTCGATCCGCGTCTGTCGGGCTCGTGGAGCGGCGACGGCCACCGCATCGCCCAGATCCTCATGAACCTGCTCGGCAACGCGCGCAAGTTCACCGAGACGGGGGCGATCACGCTGCGCGCGGCGCTCAGCGAGGCGACGGGGCGGCGTGCGTGGGTCAGGTTGTCGGTGGCGGATTCGGGCATCGGCATTCCCGCCGCGCAGCAACTGCGGATTTTCGAGCCGTTCGCGCAGGCGGACCGGTCGATCGCGAGCCGCTATGGCGGCACCGGGCTCGGACTCTCGCTGTGCCGGCGGCTGACCGACCTGATGGGCGGGCGTATTTCCGTCGAGAGCATCGACGGCGAGGGCTCCGTCTTCACGGTCGACCTGCCGCTTACGCGCGAGCGGGACGAAGAAGTCTCGCCGCCCGCGTTGTCCGGCATGGCGTTCGATACCGTGGTGCTCGCGTGCGAGCGGTCCGCGTGGCAGGACGCGCTCGTCGCGCAGATCAGGCATTGGCTGCCGGCCGTGCGGATCGTCGAGGCCAAGCGGGATCTCGCGCTGGAGCCGGAGTGCGACCAGTCGATCGTCGTGTTCGGCTGCGGCGAAAGCGCGATCCCCGAGGCGTGGCGAGAGATTCATCCGCTCTACGTCGACACGGTCGTGCTGTCGGCGGACGGGCCTGTCTATCCCGAGCGTCGCGACGACGCAATTCGTGTCACGTCGCTGTCCTCGCCGATGCTCAAGCTCGCGCTCGCCGCATGCGGCAAGCCGGACGACGTGCTGCAAGCCGCGCCGCCGATGGCGCAGCCGAGGCCCGCCGCCGCCGAGCATCGCGCCGCCCGCGTGCTCGTCGCGGAAGACGATCCGCTCAACCGCACGCTGCTCGAGCATCAGCTCGCGGCGCTCGGCTACGCGCACGTCGACAGCGTGACCGACGGCAAAGCGGCGCTCGATCGCTGTCTCGCGGCTTCATACGATCTCGTCGTGACGGACCTCGGTATGCCGTACATGGACGGCTGCGAGCTGCTCGATGCGTTGCGGGCGAACGGGATCGGCACGCCCGTGATCCTCAACACGGCGGGCTCGGGCGATGATCGCAAGGCGAAGTCGGATGGCTTTGCCGACGTACTGCACAAGCCCGTCACGATCGACCGCTTGCGCGTCGCGCTCGAGCAGGTGCTCGGCGAATCGCGGCCGCGTGCGGCCGATGCGCCTGTTTCCGAGGCCCCTGCCAACGCGCAAATGCAAAGCGTGTTTCTCGCCGCCTGGCCGGACGACGAAGCGGCGCTGCGCGAAGCCGTGGCGAACTGCGATGCCGAGCACTTCCTGAGCCGCTTGCATCGCTTGAAAGGCGCGCTGCTGGTATTGAACGAGCAGACGGCGATCGCCTGCTGCGACGTGATGCGCCGCGACGTCGAGGCGCACGGCATGCCGGCGATTCGCGAGCCCATCGACGCCTTCTGGCGCGTGATGACGGAGATCGTTGCGCGCTACCGCTGCAAAACCGAGCAAACCGCGTAGCCCGGTATCCGGCTTGGTTCTTGCTGACACGTTTGCGAGACCTTGGCCGCATTTGGCGCGATCCAATGCTGGCACCCTGTCTCGTTGCCGCGCAGACTAGCGCGTATCCACGCTGATAACCCGCGCCGTTCAGGCGACTTCCGCGGAGGGCCACACCATGAGCATTCGGGACGAACTCCAAAGCACGATCGACGCACTGGTCCAGCCGGGCAAAGGGCTGCTGGCGGCCGACGAGAGCGGCGGCACCATTGCCAAGCGTTTCAAGACGATCGGCGTCGAATCGACCGAGGAGAACCGCCGCGCGTGGCGCAGTCTGCTGCTCTCGACCGCCGGCCTCGGCGAGTTCGTGAGCGGCGTCATCTTGTACGAAGAGACCCTCGGCCAGTGCGCTGACGACGGCACGCCGCTGCCGGAGCTGGCGGCGCGTCACGCCATCGTGCCGGGCATCAAGGTGGACGCGGGCAAGATCGCGCTCGCCCATGCTCCGGGCGACGAAGTGACCGAGGGGCTCGACGGTCTGGCGAAGCGTCTCGACGGCTACAAGAAGCAGGGCGCGCGATTCGCGAAATGGCGCGCGGTGTACAACGTCTCGGATGCGTTGCCGAGCCGCCTCGCAATTGAAACCAATGCGGTGTCGCTCGCGCGCTATGCGGCGATTTGCCAGGAGGCCGGCGTCGTGCCGATCGTCGAGCCGGAAGTGCTGATGGACGGCGGCCACTCGATCGAGCGTTGCGCGGAAGTAACCGAAGCCGTGCTGCACGAAGTGTTCGATGCGCTCCATCGACACGCGGTGACGCTCGAGCACATGCTGCTCAAGCCGAGCATGGTCGTCGCGGGCAAGGAGCATGTGCGGCAAGCGCAGGCCGCCGAGATTGCGGCGCGGACGGTGTGCGTGCTGGGCCGAACGGTGCCGGCCGCGGTGGCGGGCATCTTTTTCCTGTCGGGCGGGCAGACGCCGGAAGAGGCCACCGCCAATCTCGATGCGATCAATCGCGCGGGCCGGCGTCCGTGGCCGCTGAGCTTCTCCTACGGACGCGCATTGCAGGAGCCGCCGCTCAAAGCCTGGAAGGGGCAGGCGGCGAACCTCGGCGCGGCGCAGCAGGCGCTCATCAAGCGCGCGCGGCTGAACGGCGCGGCTAGCACCGGCCGCTACGACGCCGCACAGGAAGCGCTCGCGGCGTGACGGCGTTCGCATGGCGAGCGCGCTGTCACACTACGTAATGCGATGGAAACGTTCCCATGGCGCGGCTTTGGAGATAACCGTCCTGGAGCGATAAAGACTCCGTCGCCCGTGCCGTTAGCGACCTGAATGATGCCGACGGCATCGCTTGCGGTCGAACGAACGGGATGGAGTCTTTGTGAAAATCGGGCAGCGCCTTGCAATTAGTTTCGCAGTTCTTATTTGTCTGATTTTTGCCATGTGCGTCGTGGCGGTCATCTCGATGTCGAAGATGGCGGACGGCACGACGCGCCTCGTCGAGCACGACTGGGCCGCCGGCGCCCAGGTGACGCGCGCGCTCGACAACGAGCGCGGCAGCATCGCGCGGGTCTTCCAGATCGCCTCCGATCCGTCCGCCGACCGCATGCGCGAAGCGCGCGACCGTCTGCACGACAATCAGTCCGAGTACGACGGCGCGCTGCAAAAGCTCGGAGCGATGCTCACGGAGCCGGACGGCCAGGCCGCGCTGGCGAAGGCGCGCGCCTCCGAGGCGATTTACAACGATGCGTGCACGCAGACCATCGCGCTCGTCGACGCAGGCAAGCGCGACGAAGCCGTCCAGCTCGCGTACGGCGACACCTACGTCAAGCTGCACCGTTTCGCCGACGACCTGCGCGCGCTCTCCGACTATCAGGCCCACGCGGCCTCGCTTGCGGTCGATGCTAGCGCGCGTGTCTCGACGATCTCGCGCACGGCGATGATCGCGGCGACCTTGCTCGCCGTGCTGGCCGGGTCCGCGTTGGCCTGGGCCGTCACGCGGCGCATCACGCGACCGCTCGCTGCGGCCGCATTCGCGGCGAACCAGGTCGCCGCCGGCGATTTCACAGTCGAGCTGCGGCCCGAAGGCAAGGACGAGATCGCGGACCTGCTCCACGCGCTCAACGAGATGGCGCGCAAGCTGTCCGGCGTGCTGCGCGGTGTCGGCGAAGTGGCTGCGGCGGTGACGTCGGCCGCGCACGAGATCGCGGCCGGCAACGTCGATTTGTCGCAGCGCACGGAACAGCAAGCCGCGTCGCTCGAGGAAACCGCCGCCAGCATGGAAGAATTGACGAGCACGGTGCAGCACAACGCCGGCAACGCGCGCCACGCGAACGAAATGTCGGCGCGCGTGACGCAGGACGTCGGCGCGGGTGCGAACGCGGTCGATGAAATCGTCGCGACGATGCAAGGCATCGCGGAGAGCTCGAAGAACGTCGAAGGGATCATCACGGTGATCGAAAGCATCGCGTTCCAGACCAATATCCTCGCGCTGAACGCGGCCGTCGAGGCGGCGCGCGCGGGCGAGCAGGGGCGCGGCTTCGCAGTCGTGGCGGGCGAGGTCCGCACGCTCGCGCAACGCTCGGCGAGCGCGGCGCGCGAGATTCGCGACTTGATTTCGGACTCCGCCGCGCGCGTCGCCGCGGGCTCGACGCTCGTGCGCCGCACCGGTGACACGATGACCGGCATTCGCGCCGACGTCGAGCGCGTCAGCGGGCTCATCGCCGAGATCGCGGGCGCATCGGAAGAGCAGGGGCGCGGCATCGGACAAGTCAGCATCGCGGTCACTCAGATGGACGAAGTGACGCAGCAGAATGCGGCGCTGGTCGAGGAGGCCGCGGCGGCCGCCCAGTCGCTGTCGGAGCAGGCGGCGCGGCTGCAGCAGACCTTGAGCGGTTTCAAGCTGCGCGATAGTTCCGACTTCGCGCGCCTGGGCGGATCGACGGCAACGCGCAAATGGAGCGCGACCAACGCCGGTGCGGCGCGGGCGGAACCGGACGATTGGGCGATAGCGGCGTAATCGCGCCGCCGCCGCGGCGTTCGGTTCGACTTCAATGCCACGCCATCTGCACGACCTTGACGATCACCAGACCAACCGCGATCACCAGATACGCACGCAGCACGCCCATCCACACGCGCTTGGACAGCGTGAGATTCGGCTTCGGCAGCTCGTCGAGCGGCGGCATGCGCCACGTGTCGCGGACCTTCTTCAAAGCCGCCTTGCGCGGCGCCAGCGCTTCTTGCTCCTCCGGGCCGCGCGACTTGCGCACGATTTCGGTGGCCGCGTAGCCGGCGACGGCGAGCAGCGTGCCGCCGACGAGGATCTCCATGATCGCCTTGCCGCTGATATCCGGATAGACGGTGGCGGCGGTCAGGATGATCGACAGCACGACCAGAATCCAGATGATGGCGCCGGTGAACAGGTTCAGCTTCTTGCCGTTCACCCAGGGACCGAGCACGGCGCGGTCATTGCACAGGAGCAGCAGGAACACGGTGGCGCTCGGCAGGAGCACGCCGGCGAGCGTCTGCACGGCTTCGGTCAGGAGGCCGAGCGGGCTGCCCGGCATCAGCACGAGCGCCGCGGCGAGCGCGATGATGCCGAAGTACACGAGATAGAAGCCCTTCGCGTCGAGCACGCTGCGATGCAGCGAGTGACGGATCTTGAACACGTCGCCGATGGCGTAGGCCGTCGCGAGAGAAACCGCGGCGGCGCCGATGATCGAAGCGTCGAGCAGCGCGACGGCGAAGATCGTCGCCGAGGTCGGGCCGACATACCTGTGCAGCCCGGCGATCACGCCGCCTGCGTCGGTGAAGTTGCCGAACTCGGGCTTGCCGCCGAAGAGCGCGGCGCAGAACGCCATCATCGCAACGGCGCCGATGATCACGAACGCGATGCCGATCCACAGGTCAGCTTTTTCGTACTTCATGAAGCGCGGCGTGATGCGCTTGTCGATCACATAGCTTTGCTGGAAGAACAGCTGCCACGGCGCGACCGTCGTACCGACGATGCCGATCACGAGCAGCATCACGTCCGACAGCTTTGCGTGCGCGGGCCAGTTCGGCACGAAGAAATCGCGCGTCATCTGCGCGACGGGCGGATGGATCGACACGAGCACCGGCACGAGCAGCAGGCTCAGCAGGCACAGCCCGATCGCGAACCGCTCGAAGCGCCTGAAATCCCCGGTACTCACCGCGGCCATCGTCAGCGCGGCGGCCACGCACACGCCGGCCACCTTCGGCAGCCCGAAGAAATCCAGCACGAACGTGATGCCGATGAACTCGGTGACGATGGTCAGCGCATTGAGCAGGAACAGGTCGATCACGCTGAACGCACCCCAGAACTTGCCGAAGCGCTCGAGGATCAAGCGGGCATGGCCCACCCCCGTGACGGCGCCGAGGCGCAGTACCATCTCCTGGGCCACGTA
>DATGHJ010000298.1:0-2616 GCA_035308085.1 Trinickia sp.
TTCGACGATCCGAATTACGGCGTCGAACTCGGTTATGCGATCGGCAACACCACGCAGACGCAGACGATCTCAGCGGCCGCCGGCGAGTCGATCCTCTTCCACAATTACGACACGATCCCGCACACGGCATCGTTCCTGGGCGACGCCACGATGAACAATGCTCCGTGGCCGCAGTCGTTCAGCGGCGGAATGACCGCCTCGCCATCCGGCACCGCGATCGGTACGAGCGGCTTTTCGACCGGCACCATCGCTGCGGGAAAGAATTCCGCATACTACGAGACCGGCGTTCCCGGATTCTACATGATCGGCGACGGTTACGACTATAACGCGCATAAGATGCGCACCGTCATCGTCGTCCACTAGAGGAAAAACGCCGAGCGTGGCTCGGCGTTCGAGAGGTCGCGGTCTTTGCCGAGCTTCGCTCGGCGCACTACAGGGTCGCTCGGCGCACTACAGCTTCGCTCGGCGCACTACAGGGGCTGTGCTAGCCGAGTTTTGCGCCGCACTCCGAGCAGAACTTCGCGCCGGGCGCGTTCTGCGCTTTGCAGCTCGGACACGCCACTCCGGTGAGCGGCTTGCCGCACTCGGCGCAGAACTTCGCACCGGGCTGGTTCGCCGCGTGGCAGCTCGGACATGAGATCGTCGCAATAGGTGCCGCCGGCGCGGCCGCGTTCTGCGCGGCGGCCGACTGCATCGCCTGATTCATCATTCCCGGCAGCGCAAAGCCGATGCCGGCGCCGACGCCGAGACCGGCGGTGGTGCCGGCCCCACCGGTCGTGTTCTGGGCGGCGTCTTCGATCGCGCGCGCGCTCTTGAATTGCATGTACTGACCCATGTCGCCGATGACGCCCATGCCGGTGCGCTCGTCGATGACCTTCTGCACTTCCTCGGGCGGCGTGATCGCGTTGATGACCAGGTCGACGAGCTCGATGCCGTACTGTCCGAAGTCGTCCTTCAACCGCGCTTTGGCCGCGGCGTCGAGCGCGTCATACGACTTCGGCAGATCGAGGATGCTCTTGAGCGTCTCGCCCAACAGGTTGTTCAGTCGCGACACGATCATGTTGCGGAAGAAATCTTGCAGCGTATCGCTGGTGTAGACGTTCTGCGTGCCGACGATCTTGTTCACGAACAGCTGGGCGTCGTTCACGCGCACGCTGAAGACGCCGTAGCCGCGCAGACGCATCATCGAGAACTCGGCGTCGCGGAAGAGGATCGGCTCGGCAGTTCCCCAGTGCAGGTTCGTGAAGACCTTCTGATTGACGAAGTACACCTCGGCCTGGAACGGTGAGGTGCCGCCGAACGGCATGCCGAGCAGGCCCGTGATCAGCGGAAGGTTTTGCGTCGCTAGCGTGTAGCGGCCCGGTCCGAACGTGTCGAGCGCGCGGCCGTCGCGGAAGAACACCGCCGACTGGCTCTCTTGCACGATGAGTTGGCTGCCCCACTTGATATCGGTGGAGCCGCTGTCCGGCCAGCGATGCACGATCTGCTGGCCGGTATTGTCGAAGTATTCGATGACCGAGAGCCCGAGCGCCATTGGAATCCTCCGAGATTCGCCGAGCTGCGCTCGGCGTGCTACATTCGATGCCGAGCTGCGCTCGGCGTGCTACATTCGCCGAGCGGCGCCCGGCGAGGTACGATCGTACGTTTACGGCGTTGGGAGGCCGTCGAAGAGATGTTTGCGTCCTTCGAAGCGACGGTCGAATTCCGCGGTAAGGCCGTCCAGCTTCGCAAGCGCGCTGCGCAAGCGCACGCCATCCGAGGCGGATTGCTCAACCTCGGTCACCGCGTCGTCGAACTTGCCGACCTCGCCCATGATCGCCGTGTCGTACTGGTAGATCTTGGCAAGCTCCGCATCGCCCATCTGGACGCGGTCGAAGACCGCCGCATAGCCGTAGTCCGCAAAGCGCATCCGATCGATAAGGCGAGCCATTCGCCGGCCGCTTTGATCGATGAGCGCGACGCAGTCGAGATTGCCGCTGCGCGACAACGACTCGACCACGGCGTCCAGCCGGTCCTTCGCCTTCGTCAGCCGTTCGCCGATCACGGCGCGCAGCTGCTTGTCGCCGATGCGTCGATCCTCCGACGACTTGTAGCCGGCGAATCCCGGGATGAAGCTCGCGAGCGTCGCCAACGCTTCGTTGAGCGACGGCAGGCGCGCTTCGAAAGCATGTACTTGCTCGCCCAACGTCTGCGTAGCGGTCGCACTTTGCGGCGGCGCGGGCCCGCCCAAAGGCGATGCGCTAGGCACCGACGCCGACGACGTGGCAGGCGGATTTTGCACGGGTCCTTGATTATCCATATGACGCCCCTGGCGGCTTTGGTGTGCCGAGAACTCGGTCGGCATGCTACGTGGTATATCGTCCCTGATGCGTCCAAGTTACATCGCGACGGCGAGTTCCTCCGCCTTTGATGCCTCGCGTTCCGCCGGCCGGGCACGGCGTGCCTCTTGAAGCAGGGCCCGTACCGCGTCCGGCTCGGTCGCTTTGTTGATGCGTTCGCGCATGCTCGCAGCGTCTTGGATGCCGCGCACGTACCAACCGAGGTGTTTACGCATCTGCAGCAGCCCCGAGCGGTCCCCGTAGCGCGCGAGCATCGCCTCGAAATGTTCGCATGCGA
>DATGHJ010000299.1:0-4903 GCA_035308085.1 Trinickia sp.
GCGGCGACGTCGTTGTGCGGGGTCACGGTGACGGTGGCGCGGGCCAGGCGGCAGCCGTCGATCAGCGAGGCGTGGTTGAGCGCGTCGGAGAAGAGCGTGGTGCCGCGGCCCGCGAGCGCGGTGAGCGTCGCGAGATTTGCCATGTAGCCGGTGGAAAACGACAGCGCGCGCGGCGCATCGACGAAGCCGCCCGCAAATTCGGCGAGGTCGTCCTCGAGTTGTTCGTGCGCGCGCGAGTGCCCGCCGAGCAGGTGCGAGCCGCCGCTGCCCGCGCCGTAGCGGGCAGCGCCTTCGGCGAGCGCGGCAGCGAGCGCGGGGTGGCCGGCGAGGCCGAGATAGTCGTTGCTCGCGAAGCCGACGATGGCGCGACCGTCGACGTGCATGTGCGCGCCGCAAGGGGTATCGGCGATGCGCCGGCGCCGGCGCAGGCCGCGCGCGTCGAGATCGGCGAGCCCTTCTTTGAGCGTATCGAGGATGAACATCAGTGCGCCTCCCGCGAACGATAGAGAGCGTGGGGGCTGTTCATGATGCCTCCGCCAGCGTCGCTTCGAACGTCTCGCGCGTGCGAGCGGCGAGCCACGCAATTTCTTCGGCATCCAGAATATACGGCGGCATCAGATAGACCGTCGTGCCGATCGGACGCAGCAGCAGTTCCTTGGCGAGCGCGGTTTCGAAGAAGCGGCGCGAGAAGGTTTTTGCAAAATGGCCCTCGACCACGGCATCGAACGCGAAGATCGTTCCGCATTGACGGAAATGACGCACGGACTCGTGCGTCGCGAGCGGATTCAGCGCTTCGCGGAGCTGCGCCGATTTGCTTGCGTTTGCGGCCAGCACATTATCGCTGGCGAACAGATCGAGCGTCGCAAGCGCGGCGCGGCATGCGAGCGGATTGCCGGTGTACGAATGCGAATGCAGGAAGCCGCGCGTGGTGTCGTCGTCGTAGAAGGCCGCGAAGATTTCGTCGCGCGACAGTACGATCGACAGCGGCAGGTACCCGCCGCTGATGCCCTTCGACAAGCACAGGAAGTCGGGCCACACGCCCGCTTGCTCGCTCGCGAAGAACGTGCCGGTGCGTCCGCAGCCGACGGCGATTTCGTCGGCGATCAGGTGCACGCCGAATTGATCGCACAGCGCGCGCAGTCCTGCGACGTAAGAGGCATCGTGCATCGCCATGCCCGTCGCGCATTGCACGAGCGGCTCGACGATCACGGCGGCGACCTGTGCGGCGCGCGCTTCGAGGAGCGTGCGCAGGCTTTCGAGCGCGCGGCGCGCGACATCGGCCGCGCTCTCGCCATCGCGCGCGTGCCGCGCGTCGGGTGAGGCCACCACATGCGCATGACGAATCAGCGGGTCATACGCGTCCTTGAACAACGCGACATCGGTCACGCCGAGCGCACCGATCGTCTCGCCGTGATAGCTGTTCGCCACGCAGACGAACTCGCGCTTCTCGCTGTTGCCGTGATTGCGCCAATAGTGAAAGCTCATCTTGAGCGCGATCTCGACGGCCGAGGCGCCGTCCGAGGCAAAGAACGCATGACCGAGCGTGTTGTGCGTGAGAAGCGCCAACCGCTCGGCGAGTTCGACCGCAGGCTCGTGCGTGCAGCCGGCGAGCATGGCGTGTTCGAGCGTATCGAGCTGAGCTTTGAGCGCGTCGTTGATGCGCGGATTCGCGTGCCCGAACAGATTGACCCACCACGAGCTGACCGCGTCGAGATAGCGGTGTCCCTCGCGATCGTAGAGCCATGCGCCGCGGCCTCGCGCAACGGGAATGAGCGGCAGCCGCTCATGGTGCTTCATCTGCGTACAGGGGTGCCACACGGCTTTGAGGCTGCGTGCGACCCAATCTTCGGTTGCTGATGCTTTCAAAACCACTCCGTAGCATGAACGTTCGTCGATGCGCTTATTTTGGCGCGCATCAGCCCGTGTTCATGCGGAAACACATGACAGGTACCCCGATTGCGAATCGACACGCTGAAAAACGCTGAACGTCTCGCCGCCAATCGGAAAAACGGCAGTGAGAGTAACGCGTTCTGCGCGCCGATGCACTAGGCAAGCCGTACCTGCACACAGGCCGCGTCGACGAGCTAAGCGGCGGTTAAACGCAGCTCGCGGCGTTTCGCATCAAATCGGGGAAATTCGATGCTGTTGACGACGGCAAAGCGGTGCGACTCACCTGACGAAATTCAGCGGCGGCAGGCGGAGTGACGCGCGTTTTCGTCTGTGTATTGCGTATTGAGCGCCCCCAGACCTGGCGCATTGCGCCAGGCCCCCCGAGGGGGTAATCCCCCAAGGGGACTTCCTTCGGGGCGGGAAACCTTGGGGCGGCCCGGCGATTTCCTTGAGAGGGGTGCCGGGTTAGCGGCTCGCGAGCGCGTGGCTCTCGCTGTCGCCGGCAGCGGGCGAATCAGTCGTGGCTTGCGCGGTCGCGGTGGGCGCGGCCGAGTTGCCGTCCTTCCACACCACCGAGTCGTTGACGGCGTAGAGGTGGCACGTGCCCGCGCCTTCCTTGTCGCAGTTCTGGATCGCGAGCGCCATGGGGTTGTCGCCGCCTTCGGCCCACGACCACGCGCCCGAATCGGACACGGCAAACGCGCGCGTCGGATACTGCTTGAGGAAGTTCAGATAGCCCGCGCGGCCTGCGGCATCGAGGAACGGCACGGCATTCACGGCGTCGAGCGCGGCGTAGCCGGATGCCGTCGGCATCGACGGTTCGTCGACGCGGTACTGGATGCTCGTCGGCATGCCGATGCGCGCGAGGAACGCCTCGACGGGCGGCCACCAAACGCTTACGCCATCGTGATCGACGACGAGCCGGTGCGCGTCGTTCTTGTAGTCGCCGAAGTCGAACATCTGCGCGTGCGCGCCGTGCGCGACATAGGCCGCATACATCTTCGCGGAGAGCGACGGCGTCCAGACCGAATCGTTATCGCCATAGAGCCACAACGACGGCACCCGCGTGTTTTCGCCGTACGTTTCGAATGCTTGCGTGAGGTTGTTTTGCCAGCCGGTGCACGCATCCTGGCGCAAGCCACCCGAGAAATTGACGAGGCCGCGCACGCCGGGCGCCGCGTTGACGCCGTATGCGATCGTCGTGAGGCCGCCATGCGAGGAACCGGCCACGACGATGTGCTGCGCGTCGACATACGATTGCTTCGACATGTAGGCGACCGTCGCGGCGACATCGTCTGCTTGCGCGACGCCATTGCGTTCGACGTCGCAGCCGGCTTGCTGATACGTGCCGCCCGAGTCCGCGAAGCCCTCGCGATTCGGCGCCACGACGATATAGCCGCGCCGCACGAATTCGCGAGCGAACGCGATCGGCCGGCTGCGCGCCTGCTCGCGCGGATCGCCCTGGATCTTGCCGTGGTTGAACACGACCATCGGGAACGGGCCGGGACCGTCCGGCTTGAAGATCGTCGTTTCGAGAGTGACGGAGCCGGATGCGTCGACAGGAATGCGGATGATCTGCTCGTTCAGATCGGCAGCGACGTTCGGCTGGTAGGTGTCGTGGTATTCGAGGTTCGGAACGCGAGCTTGGGAAAGCGGCCCGGCAGCGGCGATGTTCGCGATTGCGAGCGGATCGGCGTGGGCGAGCGACAGCGCGCACGCTGCCATACATCCGATCAAAATGTTCTTCAAACTCATTCGCTACACCTGCCTGCTATGAAGTGAATCCTGAATAGCGCGCTGCTTTCCACGCGCCGGACTAAAAAAGACATCCGGGCGAAGCCAAACGAACAACTTTAGAAAGCGCACTGCAAGGGGGGCGATGCGGGCGTGCATCACATTTCGCGGCAAACGTGATGCGGCAAAACGTGGGGTCATCCTAGCGCGACAATTTTTCGTTGTGCAATGCAGGAGAACCCCCATCTTTCGGATGGGCTGAACAATGCGAGGCGGTCTACGTAAGGGAAAACCTGGCGGTCCTGGTTCGAGTCAATTTTTTTGCCGCCGGGCGATTGTTGGGCACAACCAACAATAATGTGGCAAGTGGTGTTCAGCGCTCGCTTACATCGCCATCCACATAGCGCCAGCGCGAATCGGCGCCGCGCATGAAACGGCTGATTTCATGCAAACGTTGCGCACGTCCGCCGACTTTGTATCGTGCGACGAATTCGACGATTGCGTGGGTATCGTCGAGTGCTTCGAAGCGTTTGACTTGCAGGCCGAGCCAATGCGGGGCGTCGGCGGCGGCCGTGTCGACGTCGAGATCAGGGGGACAGGTTGCCGGGTCCCAGGTGGCGCGCAGGTATTCGGTAGCGCCGAGCACGTACGCGCTGTAGCGCGAGCGCATCAGTTCGAGCGCGGCGGGGGCAGATTCGCCGCCATCGATGAAACGCCCGCAGCAGTCTGCAAAGCGCGGCGCTTTGGCGGCGGACGCCTTGCCCGGCGCCGTTCCGCCGCAAGGGCATTCAAGCGGGCGGGCGGCGGGCGTCGTCGATACGCGGTTCGTCATGCGTGGTTGCCGTTTTCGGCTTGTCAGTTCAGACCGCGTGCGATCAGGATCTTTTGGATGTCGCTCGTACCCTCGTAAATCTGGCACACGCGCACGTCGCGGTAAATGCGCTCGACGGGGAAGTCGCTCAGGTAGCCGTAGCCGCCGTACGCTTGCAGCGCCGCCGAGCAGATGCGCTCGGCCGCTTCGGAGGCGAAGAGTTTCGCCATCGCGGCTTCGGTGAGGCAGGGCTTGCCGGCGTCTTTGAGCGCCGCCGCGTGCCAGATGAGCTGGCGGGCGGCTTCGAGCTGTGTCGCCATCTCGGCGAAGCGGAACTGCACGGCCTGATGGGCGAACAGCGGCTGGCCGAAGCTCTCGCGTTCCTTTGCGTACGCGAGCGCCGCCTCGAACGCCGCGCGCGCCATGCCGACGCTCTGCGCCGCGATGCCGATGCGTCCGCCTTCGAGA
>DATGHJ010000300.1:0-3386 GCA_035308085.1 Trinickia sp.
TCGAACACGCTGAGCCCGGGCGACACCGTTCTCATGTACGAGACCGGGCATTTCGCGACGCTGTGGAAAAAGATGGCGGAAAAGCTCGATCTCAAGCCCGAGTTCGTCGGCCTGCCCGGCATCGAGGGGTGGCGGCGCGGCGTCGACGCCGCGCGGATCGAAGCGCGTCTGCGAGCAGACGCCGCGCACACGATCAAGGCGGTGTGCGTCGTGCATAACGAGACGTCGACCGGGGTCACGTCGAACATCGCGGCGGTGCGGCAAGCGATCGATGCGGCGGGACACCCGGCGCTGCTGTTGGTCGACACGATCTCGGGTCTCGCGTCGGCCGATTATCGGCATGACGAGTGGGGCGTCGACGTGACGGTTTCCGGCTCGCAGAAGGGCCTGATGCTGCCGCCCGGCATCAGCTTCAACGCGATCTCGCCGAAGGCGATCGAAGCGAGTAAGACGGCGAAGCTGCCGCGCAGCTTCTGGGATTGGAGCGAGATCGTCGAGATGAACCAGACCGGCTATTGGCCGTACACGCCAAACACGAATTTGCTGTATGGCCTTGCAGAATCAATCGAGATGATTCTCGGCGAAGGGCTCGACAACGTGTTCGCGCGTCATCAGCGCCTCGCCGAAGCGTGCCGCCGCGCGGTGCGCGCATGGGGGCTCGAGATCCAGTGCGTTGACGCCGCGGTCTACAGCCCGGTGCTGACCGGCGTGATGACGCCAGAGGGCATCGACGCGGACGCGGTGCGCAAGACGATCTACGAACGTTTCGACATGTCGCTCGGCACTGGCCTCGGCAAGCTGAAAGGACGCATGTTCCGCATCGGCCACCTCGGTGACTGCAACGACCTCACGCTGATGGCGACGCTTTCCGGCTGCGAGATGGGCCTGAAGATTGCGAGGGTGCCGTTGGCGGCGAGCGGCGTGGTCGCGGCGATGGATTACCTCGGATCGAATGCAGCGAAGCCGAATCTGAAAGCGGCGGCCTGAATTTGACCGCGGCCGGGCGGCTCGGCGTCCCGGGCGGTTCGGCAAATGGCGCGCCGGGCGGATCGCTGGCACGCCGGACTGTTGTGACCGCCCGCGGAGGACAGCCCACGTGACGGTCCTGTATGGGACTCGAGTTAGCGCTGAAGGGCTAACTCCAGGCAACCACAGCATGGGGCAGGCCTAAGCGCTAAAGCGCTAAGGCCCGCCGACTCGCTGTGGGCCTGGAGTAAGCGCTGAAGCGCTAACTCCAGGCAACCACAGCATGGGGCGGGCCTAAGCGCTAAAGCGCTAAGGCCCGCCGACACCGGAGACAATCGATGAAACGCATTCGTGCGAGCAGTATCGTGTTGTTGATGTTGTGCGTGATGTATTTCATTACCTATCTCGATCGCGTAAACGTCAGCACCGCAGCGGCCGGCTTCGGCAAGGAGTTCGGTCTATCGAAGACGGAGATCGGCCTCGTCTTCTCCGCGTTTGCGTATCCATATCTCGTCTTCCAGATCATCGGCGGCTGGGTCAGCGACCGCTTCGGCGCGCGCAAGACGCTGATCTTCTGCGGTGCCCTGTGGGCGTCCGCGACAGTGCTGACCGGCTTCGCGGGCGGCCTCGTCTCGCTGCTGGCCGCGCGCGTGCTCCTCGGGTTCGGCGAGGGCGCAACGTTCCCGGCGTCAACTGCGGCGATGTCGCGTTGGGTCGCGAAGGAAAAGCGCGGCTTTGCGCAAGGCATCACGCATGCGGCGTCGCGCGTGGGCAATGCGGCAGCGCCCGCCGCGGTTGTCTTCGTAATGGCGGCGTATGGATGGCGCGAATCGTTCTACGCATGCGCGGCGCTGAGCTTCATCTGGGTGATCGTTTGGGCAATGACGTTCACCGAATACCCGAAGGACCATCCGCGCATCACGCAGCAGGAGCTCGCCGTGTTGCCCGCGCCAAAGCCAAAAGCGGCGAGCGTGCCCTGGGCCAAGCTCTTCAAGCGCATGGCGCCAGTCACAATCGTCTATTTCTGCTATGGCTGGACGCTGTGGCTTTTCTTGAGCTGGATTCCGCAGTACTTCCTGCACAGCTACCACCTGAACCTGCAAAGGTCGGCGCTGTTCGCGTCGAGCGTGTTCTTCGCCGGCGTGCTCGGCGACACGCTCGGCGGCATCGTCACCGACAAGATCCTCACGCGCACCGGCAGCCTGAAGCGCGCACGCAGCTGGATGGTCGCGATCTGCATGATGCTGACGCTGCTGTCGTTAGTGCCGCTCTTTCTTTCGCACGACCTGTATGTCTCCCTGGCATCGCTGTCGGCGGGATTCTTCTTCTCGGAGATGACAATCGGGCCAATGTGGGCGATTCCGATGGACATCGCGCCCGAACATTCAGGCACCGCAAGCGGGATGATGAACACGGGCTCGGCGCTCGCGGCGATTTTGTCACCAGTATTGTCCGGATTCCTGATCGACAAGTTCGGCAGTTGGGATCTGCCGTTCTTCGGCAGCATGCTGCTGATGGGCGTTGGCGTGGTGCTCGCGCTCCGGATGCAACCGGAGAGCAAGTTTGCCGTCGAGCCGGCAGCGCCGGTTGGTGAGCTCCGCGCGTAGCGATCTCTCGCGCGACTCCTGAACGTTCTGCGCTAGTAGGAGTGTCATGAAACAGCAGGTTGCTTCTCTTGTGACCCAGCCGATCAAGCTGGTTCCGTCCGCTGCCCGCCATGGCGGCCCGCTTGCCGCCAAGCTCGCGAAAGAGCTGCGCGGCGACGTCTACTTCGATGCCGCGAGCCGCGGACGCTACGCCACCGATGCCTCGATCTATCAAATCATGCCGATCGGCGTCGCGGTGCCGCGCGACCAGGCCGATGCGCTCGTCGCGCTCGATATCGCGCGCGACCTGAAAGTGCCGGTTCTCGCGCGCGGCGCCGGCACGAGCCAATGCGGGCAGACGGTTGCCGAGGCGCTCGTCATCGACAACAGCAAATGGCTCAACGCGGTCGTCGATTTCGATGCGGCCGCGCGCACGGTGACAGTCGAGCCGGGAATCGTGCTCGATCACCTGAACGCGTGGCTCAAGCCGCACGGGCTATGGTTTCCGGTCGATGTCTCGACGGCCGCGCAATGCACGATCGGCGGGATGGCGGGCAACAACTCGTGCGGCTCGCGCTCGATCGAGTACGGCAACATGGTGCACAACGTGCTCTCCATCGATGCGGTGCTCGCGGACGGCTCGCAGCACCGGTTCGGTCCGATGGTCGAGGCGAGCGGCGCGCCGCGCATGCAAGAGATCGTGGCCGTGCTCACGCGCATCGCGACGCGCGAACGGCAGGAAATCGCCGAGAGGATGCCCAAGGTGCTGCGGCGTGTCGCCGGATACAACATCGATCTGTTCGACTGTCAAAATCCACGCGCCTATACCGATGA
>DATGHJ010000301.1:0-3637 GCA_035308085.1 Trinickia sp.
ATCTGCAAGCCGCACAAGCTCGAAACGTTCGACGCCGACACGCTCTACCGCCCCTACGCGACGAGCCTGCGCATGAGCGATCTCGGCTACTCGAACACGACCGCACAGGCCGCGCTGCAGGCAGACTACAACACGCTGCCGGGCTACCTCGATGCGCTCGCGAAAGCGGTTAGCCAACCGTATCCGCCCTACGAAGCGATCGGCACGCACCGCGACGGCGAATGGGTGCAGATCAACACGAACGTGCTGCAAATCGAAAACGAGTTCTACTCGACGATCCGACCCAAGCGCGTGACGTATCCGGGCGAGCGGCCGCTGCATGCGCTGGCGGCGCGCGGCGTGCAGTACGTCGAAGTGCGCTGTCTCGACATCGACCCGTTCGAGCCGACCGGGATCGCGATCGATACCGCGCGTTTTCTCGACGCCTACCTGCTCGTCTGCGCGCTCGACGACAGCCCGCTTCTGCCGCCTGACGCCTACGCCGAAGCGAACGCGAATTTCGGCCGCATCACGCTCGAAGGCCGCAAGCCGGGTCTCGAACTGACGCGCGACGGGCAAACCGTGGCGATGCCGGATTGGGCGGCCGAGCTGCTGTCGAAGATCGATCTCGCCGCACAGGCACTCGATGCGCTGCGCGGCGACGACGCGCACGCACGCGCCGTCGCGGCGCAGCGCGACAAGCTCGCCGACGCCTCGAAAACGCCGTCGGCCCGCGTGCTGCAAACGATGCGCGACAAGCAGCAAAGCTTCCTCGCGTTCGGCTGCGCGCAAAGCGAAGCGCACGCCGCGTACTTCCGCGCGCACCCGCTCCCGGCGGACGCCGCGCGCGAAGCCGCCGCGCTCGCCGCACATTCGCTCGACGAGCAAGCCCAGCTGGAACGCAGCGAAGTCGGTTCGTTCGACGCCTTTGTCGCCGCCTATCGCGCTTACACGCTGAACCGCTTCAGCGTTTGAGGCACTGATTCAGCCGCTCTCACGAACGCGCACGAAACGCGCGTAAGCGCTGACGGTCCAATCTTGTGTCATCGCAAAAAGCGCGGCGCAAATAGTGCGCGCGCTCACTCGATTTGTCCGCGATTCGCCGGACAAAAGGAGGGGCGTTCCGATGAAACGAGTGCTTTTGATCGCGCTGCCGGCGCTGCTCTCCGGCTGTTCGTCGAGCGGTCAGGTCAGCCCGGACACGATGCAGATCGCCACCGAGCCGCTGACGTGCCAGACGCCGTCGGAATGCGCCGCCTGGTGGCAGCGGGCGCGAACGTGGGTCGCGAATCACGCGAGCTACGCACTGCAAACGTCCACTGATTCGCTGATCCAGACGGCCGGACCGGCCGGCGGCAGCCGGTCGCTCGCCTACGAAATCACGCTGACGCCGAATCACGACGGCACGGCGACGATCGGCTTCGCCGCGCATTGCGACAGCGCGTTCGGCTGCGATCCGAATCCGTGGCGGGCGGGCGCGGACTTCAAGCTCTACGTGAGAGCGGGATCGAGCGCGCCAGCCGCCGCACCGGCGAGCAAGCCGGGCGGGCCCGGCAGCTTCGCACCGCCGCAATGGCAGCCAGCGCAATTGCGCACGGATTTGTCCGCTCGACTCAGTGCCCCATCGCCGTACCGGCGCCCTTGCGCGGCTTCGTGACCCAGACAAGCAATGCGAGCGCAACGAAGCCGACGCACGAAATCCGGAAGAAATCGTTGGTCGCCATCATGTAGCCCTGGGTCGTGACGATCTGGTTGAGCTGGGCCGTGAGACTGCCACCGGCAAAACCGAGATTCGAGAGGGCGCCGCTAAAATCGTTGGTGTTCTGCGAATACGTGCTCACCGATTCGGCCAGCACCGCGTGGTGATAGATCGCGTCGTTTTCCCAATACGTCGTGCTGACCGCGGTGCCGATCGCGCCCGACAGCGTCCGCAGAAAATTCGACAAGCCGGACGCGCTCGCGAGCCGCTCGTCGGAGATGCTGGAGAGCGTGATCGTCGTCATCGGCACGAAGAAGCACGCGACGCCGATGCCCTGCACGAGACGCGGCAGAATCACGTGATTGAACGGCACATCGAGCGTGAACGTCGAGTTCCAGTACGACACGATCGCGAACACGACGAACGCGGAGCTCGCCACCATCCGCAAGTCGAGCCGATGCATGTTGCGCCCGATCATCGGCGACAGCACGAGCGCGAGCAGCCCGACGGGCGCTGTCGCCAGGCCGGCGAGCCCGGCCGTGTAGCCCATCACCGTCTGCAGCCACAGCGGAAAGATCACGACCGAGCCGAAGAACGCCATGAAGCCGAACGAGATGATCAACGCGCCAAGGGCGAAATTGCGGTCCTTGAACAGCGACAAGTCGACGACCGGCTCGTTCTCGGTCGCCTCCCACGCGAGCATGAACGCGAGCGACACGGCCGCGATGATCGCGAGCGCCAGGATGAAGTTCGAGTTGAACCAGTCGCGGTCCTTGCCGAGATCGAGCATCATCTGCAGGCACGACACGCCGATCACGAGGAGCGCGAGACCGATCGCGTCGATGCGCTGCTTGGTGGTCTTCGTCTCGCGGCCGCGCAGCAGGAAGTGCGCACAGACGGCGGAGAACACGCCGATCGGCACGTTGATGTAGAAGATCCAGGGCCACGTGTAGTTGTCGGTAATCCAGCCGCCCATGACCGGCCCGAAGATCGGCGCGACGATCACCGTCATCGCCCAGAGCCCAAGCGCCAGACCGCGTTTGGCGGGTGGGTAGCTGCGCATCAGGATCGTCTGCGAAAGCGGCACCATCGGGCCCGAAACCAGCCCCTGCAACAGCCGGAATGCGATCAGCGACTCGAAGTTCTGCGCGAAGCCGCACAGCGCCGACGCGATCGTGAAGAGCAGCACGGAAAGCGTGAAAAGCCGCACTTCCCCCACGCGGCGCGCGAGCCAGCCGGTCAGCGGCACGGCGATGGCCGATGCGACCGAATACGAAGAAATCACCCACGTGCCCTGGCTCGACGCGACGCCGAGGCTGCCCGAGATCGTCGGCACCGCGACGTTCGCGATCGACGTATCGAGCACTTCCATGAATGTGCCGAGCGCGAGCCCGACCGTCAGAAGCGCGAGCGCGCCGCCTTGCAGCGGCGCAAGGCCGGCCTCGGCGCCCGACGATGCGTCAGGCGCCGAGGCGTCGGAAGCCGCGGTGCTGGTCATTCGAATTACCTCCGTGCATGCAAAGGAAACCTTGTCCTTGCACCTATTTCGCGAACCGAAGCGGCTCAATTTTCATGCCGCCGCATTATCTGCCCAGACAGCCAAGTGCCGGGCAGCCACCCATAGTTCAGACAATACTTCGACGCTCGCAGCCCGTATATCGAGCGAATTGCCTACGCGCCGCGGCCGGCCGTGAGCGCCGCGCGGGCTTCGCCTCTACGCCGGGTTCTGCTTGGCGTTCCCCGCTTGCGGCTCAGCCGCGACATCCGCCCGATCGCCCAGGCACGACGCGATCGAATCGTCCGGACCGTTCGCGATGAAACGCGCCAGCAGGCCGATCATCGTTCCCAGCTCATCGGCCGAAAAACCGCGCAACTGCTCGTTCAGCGCCGCGGCGCCCAATCGCGGCAACTGCCGCGAAGCGGCAAGCCCTTGCTCCGTCAGCGCGAGACACACGACAC
>DATGHJ010000302.1:0-5978 GCA_035308085.1 Trinickia sp.
CGCGCGTGTTTACGGTGATCGGCCAAATCACCAAGCAGAGCGATCGGTTCGAATTGCACGTGGCTGCCGATGTGCCGAACTTCACGGCGTTCGCCAAGGGCACGTTGCTCGCGCACGATGGCGACTACCGTTACACGGTGCGGCACGATGAGGAGCGGATCGTGTTCCCGAATCCTTCGGTCAAGCCCGGCTTGCGGGCGGGCTTGATGGTCGTGGAGACGACGCGGCAGACGCTTGCCGCGCTGGTGGGATGAACGTTGTCGCGCTCGAAACACCGCGACATGAATTAAAGCCTTTTTGAATTGAACAAAACAAACCTCTGTCCAGGATCACGCCGATGAAATTGAATTTGCGAAAAACCACCGCTTTCGTGGCGCTCGCCGCTGCCGCACTGATGACCGGCACCGCCATGGCCGCCGACATCAAAGAGGTCCGCTTCGGCCTCGAAGCCTCTTACGCCCCGTTCGAATCGAAATCGGCATCGGGTGAACTGCAAGGCTTTGACATCGACGTCGGCAACGCGGTCTGCGCAAAACTGAAGGCCAAATGCGTGTGGGTCGAAAACTCGTTCGACGGTCTGATCCCCGCGCTGCAAGCGCGCAAGTTCAGCGCGATCAACTCGGACATGACGATCACCGAGCAGCGGAAGCTTGCGATCGATTTCACCGACCCGATCTACTCGATCCCGAACCAGCTGATCGCGAAGAAGGGCAGCGGCCTCCTGCCGACGGTCGCGTCGCTCAAGGGCAAGCGCGTCGGCGTGCTGCAAGGCACGATTCAGGAAACCTACGCGAAGGCGCGCTGGGCGACGGCGGGCGTCGACGTCGAGTCATATCAGACGCAGGACCAGGTCTACGCCGACCTCGCATCGGGCCGGCTCGACGCGTCGTTCCAGGATTCGGAAGCGGCCTCCAAGGGCTTCCTCACGCGGCCGCAGGGCGCGGGCTTCGCATTCGCGGGCCCGGCCGTCGTCGACGGCAAGCTGCTCGGCTCGGGCGTCGGCTACGGCGTGCGCAAGAACGATCAGGCGCTTAAGGACGCACTCAATCAAGCCCTCAAGGAGCTGAAGGCCGACGGCACGATCGACGCAATCGCCGCCAAGTATTTCGATGTCAAAGTCGTGCTGAAGTAAGCGTTGCAGCAAGCCGGCGCGCAGCCGAAATACCGGCTGCGCAAACTGGAATATCCCTCCACTGTCCCTCCAAGTAAGCACCCGCCTCACGGTCGCCATCGTATAATCACCCGCAAATTCGAGACGGAAGCCGGCCAGGTTTCCGACAAAAGACGCGGAAGTAAAAGATATTAAGCGCACGTGAGAGGGGAATTCGAGATGGAAACCAGGGACGGGCCCACGCTACATTCCGATGCCGGTCCTGGGGGCGCCGCTGCGCCCCCCGGCGTTCCCGAAGGTTTCGCGCATCTGGGCCGGCAGCCGGTGCTCGATCGCGACGGCATGCTGCGCGGTTTCGAGCTGTTGTTTCGCGGTAACGTCGAGAACCGCGCCGACATCGAGGACGAGGACAGCGCGACAGCTCAGGTCATCATCCGCACGATCGGGGAATTCGGCGTGCGCGCCGCGCTCGGCGGCCACAAGGGCTATCTGAACGCGAGCCGCGCGATGTTGCTCGCCGATGCCATCACCCTGATTCCGCGCGATCGCTTTGTCTTCGAGCTGCCGCCCGATATCGAGGTGGACGCCGCGCTGCTCGGGCGGCTGGTTCAGTTGCATGCGAAGCGCTACCGTTTCGTGCTCGACGAGGTCGTGCAGCCTGACGAAACGTTCGCGAAGCTCCTGCCTTACGTCGAGTCGGTCAAGATCGACGTCAGCCGCTGCTCGCCCGAACTGCTGCCGAAACTCACGAAGGTGCTGAAGTCGGCGGGCAAGATCCTGATCGCGATGAAGGTCGAAACGCAGGATGCGTTCGAAGCAGCGAAGGCGCTTGGCTTCGACCTGTTCCAAGGGTATTTCTTCGCGCGGCCGCAAATGCTGACCGCCCGCCGCGCGAGCGCGCCGCGTCAGGCGCTCCTCAATCTGCTGCAACTGCTGTCGACGGACCCGAGCGTCGCGCAGCTCGAAGCGGAGCTCAAGCTCACACCAGTGCTCGTCATGCATCTGATGCGGCTCGCGAATTCGGGCGAGGAGAGTTTCGGCCGCAAAGTGACGACGCTGCGCGATGCGATCGTCGCGACCGGCACCAATCGCATCACGCGCTGGACGCAAATGCTGCTGTACGCGGACGGCCGCAAGGTGCCCATCGAAGACGATCCGCTCCTGCAACTCGCGGCCACGCGTGCGCGCTTCATGGAGTTGGCCGTCGCGCGCCTGCCGAACGCGAACCGGCAGGTGATCGACGCGGCGTTCCTGACGGGGGTGTTCTCGCTCGTCGACGCCGTGTTCGGCGATTCGCTCGAACGCACGCTCGAAGACCTCACACTCTCGCGCCATATTCGCGCGGCGATCCTCAAGCGCGAAGGCACGCTAGGCACGCTGCTCTCGGCCGTGGAAGCGCTGGAGCACGGCGATTGGACGACGCTTGACCGCGCGTGCGAGACGCTCGCGCCGCTCACGTCGTCCGAGCTGGCCGAGCTCGCGTTGAACGCCGCGGCATGGGCGACCTCGGCCGATCACAGCGCGGACAGCCAAGGGCTCGAACGGCTCGACGACTAATCCAAGGGGCCGGCGGCAGCGCGGCATCAGCCGCCATGAGACGCGGCCAGGCGGCCGCAAAGACAGCAGCGCGCGTGCGCCCGGCATACCGGACGCATCGCCTGCCGAATCAAAGCGTTTCGACTTCGCGCGTCGGCGCGTGCGCGAAGAAACGCCCCAGCTCGCGCGCGAGTTCGTTGAGCGCGCTCATCTCGCGCTGCGAGATCTTGCGCGGCTCCTTATCGTGCGACCAGTCCCCGTACATCAGCGCCACCGTCGCATGGTTGGCGGTTACCGGCAACAGGACGAACGAACGCGCGTCGTCAAACGACTGCTTGAACCAAGCCGGCAGGCGCGCGACCATCTTTGAGTCGTGCGCGTTTTCGATGAAGATGCCGACCGAATTGGCAATCGCGAGATGAAAGACGTCAGGCTCGAACGTCTCGGGAAATTGCAGCGACGGCAGCAGCGTATCGACGTCGCGTCCAAAGCCCAAGCGCGCTTTGAACACGCCCGGCGCTTGCCGCACGAAGACGATCGTCCGGCAAAAATTGAGGCCCGCCAGCACCGTCTCCGACGCGAGCGCGAGCACCGGCGCGAGCGCATTCTCCGACGGCAGCGCGCGCAAGTCTTCGAGACCTTCGCCGATGCGCGCCTCGGGTGTGATGGCCGCGCGCGCGATCGCATCGGCGTTCGCGCGCAGCTCGACGATTTCGCGCATCACGCCGTCGTCGGTTTCTTCGTTGGCGAGTGCGACGCTCATCTGCACGAGCGTGTCGGCATCGGTCGCGAGCGGGCGGCTGTAGCGATTCGCGAGCTCGGCGATGCGCGAATCGCGCACGTGCTCGACGACGTCGGCCGCGGTCAGCACGTCGGCGACTTCGGTCGAATAGTTCGTGATCGCGCGCAGCCACTGCACCTGGCGCGACTCGTTCGCGTCGGGCTCGTACGTGCCCATGCCCGAGCGGATCATGTCCGGCAGCCGCCAGCGCGTGGCGGCTTCCATCCCGAGTTCCTCGAAGCTCACCCCGAGCACGGCGACGCAGGCCGCCGCCTCGCCAACGCTTTCGGCCTCCGCCTTGCGGCGGATCTGGTCCCACTCGCTTTCGAGGTAGAACACGACGAGCAGTTTGCCGACCTGCCGCATCAGCGTGCACACGACCGCTTCTTCGCTCGCGCGCAGGTCGCCCCACTCGGTGAGCTTGCGGGCGACACATCCCGAGAGCATCGTGCGGTTCAGCTCGAGCTTCGCGTCGATGCGGCGCGGCGCGCTGTGATGAAAGTGATCGACGAGCTTCAAGCCGACGACCAGATGGCCGACGGCATCCATGCCGAGCACCATCAGCGCGCGCGTGACGGTCGTGATGTTGCCGCCGAAGGCCATGTACATCGCGGAGTTCGCGAGGCGCAGCACCTTTTGCGTCAGTGCGAAGTCCGACAACACGACTTGCACGAGCGCCGTGAAGTCGAGGTCGTCGTTGTTCATCGCCGCCATCGTGGTGCGCAGCGATTGCGAGAGCATCGGAAAATCGCCGCGCTCACTCATCCGCGCCCACAGCTTGTCGAGCAGCGCTGCCTTTACCATGTCAGTATCCGCTGGGCCGCCCCGAGGGTACTGACCGCCCCCGCGGGGGGCAGCGAGCGAAGCGAGCGTGGGGGCTGTTTCAATTTCAATTCCGTCAAAACCATACGCATTTCAGTGTGTGCCGTGCCGCCGGTCAGCAGACGCGAGTCCTGGATGAGCGCATCACACATCGCCGCCCTCATGCAGGACCAGGGTCCGCGCTTCGAAGCGCCGGGCCAGCTCCTCGGACGGCAGCGCCTTGCAGACGAGCCAGCCCTGGATGTGGTCGCAGCCCATTTCGGTGAGCAGCTCGCGTTGCGCTTCGGTTTCCACGCCCTCCGCGACGAGTTCGAGATCGAGCGTCTGCGCGAGCCCGACCACCGCGGTAACGATTGCTTGATCGTTGCGGGAGGTTAGCAGGTTCTCGACAAAGCTGCGGTCGATTTTCAATTTAGCGAGCGGGAAGCGTTGCAGGTACGCAAGGCTCGAATAGCCGGTGCCGAAATCGTCGACGGCGAAGCGGATGCCGATGCTCGTCAGCTCCTCGAGCAGCACCTTCGCATGCGCGGGGTCGTGCATCAGCAAGCTTTCGGTGATCTCGAACACGAGGCGGCGCGGATCGAGCCCGGTCAGCTCCATCGCCTCCTTCACGCTTTGGGTGAAGCGCGGGTCGCGGAACTGCTGCGCCGACACGTTGACCGCCACGTATTGCAGCGCAAAGCCTTGCGCGTCCCATTGGACGAGCTGCATGCACGCGATCTTGAGCACCCAGTTGCCGAGGTAGTTGATGAGCCCGATCGATTCCGCAAGCGGAATGAAAGTGGACGGCGGCACGAGCCCGTGCACGGGATGGTGCCAGCGGATCAGCGCCTCCACGCCGACGACGCCGCGCGTCGCGCTGCTCGTGATCGGCTGGAAGTGCAGCGAGAACTCGCCGTTGCGCACGCCGTCGTAGAGGTCGGCTTCGAGCTTCAGCCGTTCGGCGTCGGCCGGGTCCGATTCCGGCGTGTGGAACGTCAGCATGTTGCCGCCCGCGGCCTTCGCCTGCGCGAGCGCGTGATCGGCGCAGCGCAGCAACTGGCCGTAGTGTGCGTGCTCGGCGCCATGGCCGTGGCCGTGCCCGTGGTGGGGCTCGTCCGGATAGAGCGCGATGCCGATGCTCGCCGACAGGTGCACCGGCTGCCCGCTGAACGTGTACGGCTGCTGGACGGCGGTCATGAGGCGCCGGCCGAGCGCTTCGGCGGCGAGCGCCGCCTCCTCCTTGTTCGGCGCGGTGAGCAGGATCGCGAACTCGTCGCTCGCGACGCGCGCCAGCGTCTCGCCTTGGCTCGCGGTCGTCTGCAGGCGGCGCGCGGTCTCGCGCAGCATGTCGTCGCCCGCGTCGTAGCCGAGCGCGCGGTTCACGCGCTGGTAGTCGTCGATGTCGAGCAGCAGCAGTGCCGCGCAGGTGTCGCGCTTGTCCGCGTCTTCCTGGGCGCGGGTGAGCGCCGGAACGAGCCCGGCGATATTGGCGAGGCCCGTCATGCGGTCGTGGTGCAGCTCATAGGTGAGCCGCTCCTCGGTCGCGCGCCAGGCCGAGATGTCGAAGCCGGCGATCGCGAAGCCCGCCACGCCCGCGTGGCTGCTCTTGACGACGCGCAGCTCGACGGCGATCGGGTAGGTCAGCGACTTGACGATGTGCAGCGTCGCCTTTTCGACGCCGCCGGAGAGTTCCGCGCGAGCGAGCAGCGCTTCGAGCGCGGCTGCTTCGCCGGCCGGCACGAGGTC
>DATGHJ010000303.1:0-9507 GCA_035308085.1 Trinickia sp.
AACAAGTTTTTTTAACCGCTCAAACTTATCAACCCCGCCGAAAGCCTTGCCACATCGGGCTTGCGCCCAACCTGCCCCGCTTCCCCCGCGCTTCACTCCGAAGCGCGAAAGACCGAGATTCTAGCCACCCGCCCCCCCACCTGGCAAGCGGTATTTTGAAGTTCTTATGACAAGCACCTCATTTGGGACTCTAGGCGCCTTTTTTCGCCAACACCGGCCGCAGCCCGACAACGCCTGGCGGCAAACGAACGCGCATCGCGCTCAGCCGGAGCCATGCTCCTCGCCTACCTGAGCGGCGGCATCTACCCCCAAGCCCCTGGGCTATTGACGCCCCTTGCCCCCGCCCAGTCAAAGTTAAAGCGCGCGGGAAAAGACTAGAATGGAGGGTTCTTCGAATACAACCATCTAGCCACCATGCGCTCGCGAATCGCCAAACGCCTCCCTCCCGATGCCGACAAGCTAGTCGGCCTGTCGCTCGCCTTGTTTGCGTCGGGCAGCCGCATCGAAGACCGCTTCTGGGAGGCGAAGCTCGATGCACTGCTCGCGAAGATCGTCCGCAACGGCAACCAGACGACGCTCGATGCCGCGCTCGACCACCTTCAGCAAAACCATCCCGATGCGTACGGCGCGCTAGCCGACATGGCCGAAACGCATAGCGAGTCGTTCCTCGTCGAACATGAAGGCACGCCATATGAAGTGCTCCTGATCGCCGCGCCAGTGCTGGCGTGGACGCGCTACGCGATCCCTTCCGGCCCGCTGAAGAGCGATTCCGTCGAAGCCCTACGCGCGCATCTGCAGGCACACGTCCTTGCCGATTCCACGCGCGTCGCGCTGGCGCCATTCCTGTACAGCATCGATCAACTGCCGCGACATCACGTCGAAACGTATCGGGTGGCGCAACAACTCGTCCAGGCCGCCGTCAGCGGGGCCGCCGCCAGGATCAATTTCGGCGATCTGCCGGAAACCTCGCCGATTCTCGCTGACCCGCGCTTTCTGCTTGCGGTCGTCGCCGCGCCGGTCGGCGCTCCACTCTTTCGTTGGCAGGAGGAGGAAGGCGGAGCGCGTATCGAGCGCGGTCAATGCCTCGAGCAATGGGCCACGCAAGGCGGCGCCAATCTCGCACTGGTGCTGCCGGGCTGCGAGTTCGAATGCCTGCTGCCGGATGCCTACTACTCGGCCTGCCGCGACGCCGATGAGCGCGTGCGCCCGCATACGGTCCGCACGGCCATCCGCTACCTGAACGACACGATCGGCGCGGCGCCGCACGACCTGCGGGCCGTGGTCGCAGGCTTCGGCGAGCGCCGCATCGACGAGTATCGAGTCGGTTTCACCCGGCGGGGCAGCAACGACGTGATTTATGGCGTCGTCTGGCCGCTTTACGGCCGCGAAAACGGCGAACTGGCCATCGACGAGGAACCGGAAGGCGCCGAACCCGCCGACGGCCCGATCGAGGAAATCGTCGCGCTATTAAAGGAAGCCGGCGTGACCGACATCCGCCGCCACGCGGGCCGCTTCGAACCGGAATACTGCGACGACTGCGGCGTGCCGCTGTATGCGGACCCGCTCGGCGAGATCGTGCACGCCGAAATGCCGGAAGATGCGGAGCCCGCGCAACCGCACTTCCACTGAGTTTGCGCGCCAAGCGCGCACCGCGACACCAAGCCCTGCCCGCGCAGGGCTTTTTTCTGCATTTTTCCTATGCCTTTCGGTCAGGCGCACGCGATGTAAGTAATTTGTCATCATAGTTCCGGCGGCGCATCATAGACAGCCGGCTCGAACCGGCACACCAACCAGACAACGCGCCGCCTCATCCGACCTAGGGAGGCAAAGTATGCGGTTCTCGGTTGTCAATTCAGAAGCAGAAAGACGAGACGGGCTCAAGGCGCTGTTGCGGCAAATAGACCGGCAGGCGCGCTTTAACGATGCGAAAGATTGGGCCCAGGCAAGCCGCGCATTGCAGCGTTCGAGCGTCGACCTTCTCGTCGTCGACTGGCAGGATTCAATGTGCCTGACGGATATACGCGCGCTCCTCAGCGAACACCCGTCGCTGCGAATTGCTGCACTCATCGACGATGCATCGCTGCTCCAGGTGCGGGCGCTGCTTGGCGAAGGCGTGCGCGGCGTCATCCCGCGCGCGATGGAACCGCAGTTGATCGTCCACGCGTTTGAGCGGGTGTTGCTCGGCGGCCACTTCGTGTCGCATCGGGTGTTGACGCTCGACACGCCATCGGCGCAGGAGCCGCCTCACGGCGCCGGATCGCGAGCACGAGATGCAGCCCGCCGCAACTCGCGCCGAGCGCGTCTTTCGCGCCCGCTTTCGCCGCGCCAGGAGCAGATCCTGCGCTGCGTCCACATGGGGAGCACCAACAAGATGATCGCGCGCACGCTTGGCATCAGCGAGGGCACGGTCAAGATACATCTCGCCAGCATCTTCCAGCAGTTGGGCGCGCTCAACCGCGCGGCAGCCGTAGCGATCTATAACGATTGGCAGTCGCCGCAACTCGAAGTCCTGCGCCCGCCGTCCGACCGCGCTCCGAAGCCTGTACTCGGCCAGGCCGGGCCGGTGCCTCTGCGGCGTAATGCCCGATTCAAGTATCCGTTGCCCGACAACGACGACGGCAAACTCCCAATCGCTGCAGAACCTGTTGCGCCATTCGGCAAGAAGAGATCGGACGGAACCTGACGCTCTGCGCAATGCGTTGACCAGCGGCTTCGACAGGCCGCTGGCATGGATTCCGCTCACACCTTTTGCGCACCAACGAGTAATATGAGATGCATGGGTTTCCTCTACACACCGCTACCGTTTTGGCTTGCCGTCGGTGCCTGGATCGTCGCCGCGGGACTGCTTGCGTTCGCGTTATCGCGCAGACCGTTCCGCCGCCTCCAGGACGGCACGCTTCAGCACGTATGGCTCGCGATCATCGTGGCAGTTTCGGTGCTATGGGCGACCAATGCGTGGCTCGACGACGGACCCGTCATGCATCTGCTCGGCGCGACGTTGGTGGTCACGCTGTTCGACTGGGCGCTCGCGCTGATTGCGATGGCGGCCGTCAGCGGCATCGCGGCGGTGATCTTCGATGCGACGTGGCAAGGCGTCGCACTGACCTTCCTTGTCTACGGAGCGATGCCGGTCGGCATATCCGCGTTGTTGCAGCGCGCGACCACCGCGTGGCTGCCGCGCAATTTGTTTGTCTTTATCTGCGCGCAAGGCTTTGTGTCACCCGCCATTGCAGTGGCCGTTGCATCAGCGACTGCGATCGGCACGCAGGTGGCGCTGGCCAACGGGTCGATGGCCGTGATCCCGGTTGGGTACGCGTTCAGCGTACTGTTGCTCGCATCCGGCGAGGCGTGGTTTACCGGAATGTCGACGGCGCTCATCGCGGTCTATAAGCCGACGTGGGTCACGACGTACGATGTGCGCCGCTATCGGCTCGGCGGCCCCCGCACCTGAATCGCGTCTTCGCTGCCCGGGCCATTGCGGCACTGCGGCGGGTACGATTGCGGCGCGGCATCGGCAGCGGAATCCCGAGCGGGTTCGCCAAGGTATCGGCCCACATCTCGCTGCGAAATCCGCCGGAATATTTGCTCTAAAGTTGAACTACGCCGCATCGTCAGGCATCTTACGTGCCTGATGTTTTAATGTGCACAACTAGATGGATAGCTCCAACACTCCGCGCCGATTCTTTCTCTTTGTCGGCCGGCTGGCAGCATGGGCTGCCAGCGCTTCTCTCGCGCTTGCCACCCCCGCCTTTGCCGATCTTGTCGATCAGCGCAACGAGATGATCGACAAGTACATCACCGTCATGCATGCCGACCCGCTCGTGGCCGACTGCGCCGCGCACGGAAACTTCGTCGCGAGCACATCGAGCGCGATCGACCACGTCGAGTTCTCCACCGAATCCTTCGATAGCGAGCACGCCACCGTCACCCCCTGGAACGATTCGTTCGACGAAGGCAAGCAACGGGTGAAGGTCGATAACATCGTGACGGTCGAAGGGCTCGGCTATCCGCACGACTCGAGCCAACCGCCGATCAATTTGAAGTTCCGCTGCGGCTACGTCGGCACCCAGATGCTCGCTTTCAGTTGGAACGATCCGGTGCCGCCTGCAAAGCCGCGCGCGGAGCCGCGTGCCGAGGCGCCCGTCTCCAAGGCCACGAAGGGCAAGCACACCGGCAAAGGCACGACGAAGAAGAAGTCCACTGGAAAAGGCTCGAGCAACGCGGTGCCGTCGAAAACAACGTCGAATAAGAAGACCACCGCCAACAAATCGTCGACGAAGAAATCGAGCAGTTCGAAGAAGACGACGAGCTCGACGACCCAAAAGCCCTAGCCGTTTCCTACGGTCTGTCTATTCCGTTACGCCGCGTATGAGCCGTTACGGCGCACTCGCGGGCCACGCGGACCACGCGCATAGCCACTAGCGAGGCACACTGCGATATCAGCAAAAACGGGGACCACGATTGAACGTGATCCCCGTTTTCGCCTCGCCCAACGCTCAATCCCCTCAAGCGCACCAGGCCGTCGACTTGCGCACTCCGCAAACGGCAGCGCGATGCATCATGCCGCCGCTCAGCTTCGGGCTTTCAGCCAAACGTCTCCACGTGCCGCAGCACCGCATTCAGCATCGCCGCGCCTAGCGCCGCGCTGCGCTCGCCGTTCCAGCCCACGCGTTCGTCAGGCAGATTCGCGTTGTCCTTGAACGGCATCTCCAGCGTCAGCGACAGGCAGCCGTATTCATGGCCGACGTACTTCGACGCGAGCTTCAACGCATCCTGCTGGTACTTCGACGATTCGTAGCCGAACTTGTCCTGGAAGTCCGGGCTTGCCTGCTTGAATGCTTCGATGAACGCGGCTTGCTGCTTGCCCTGCTCCTCGGTGAAGCCCGGCAGCATCTCGGAGCCTGCTACGAACACGTACGGCAACGCCTCGTCGCCATGGATATCGAAGAAGAGATCGCAGCCCGTCGCCCGAATTGCGTCGCGCACGAGCAGCACTTCGGGGCTGCGCGCCGCGTCCGGCTCCATCCATTCGCGATTCAAGTTGGCGCCCGCGGCATTCGTGCGCAGATTGCCGCGCACGCTGCCGTCCGGATTCATGTTCGGCACGATGTAGAACACCGCGTGATCGTAGAGCTTGCGCGCGACTGGGTCGCCCGCCCAATCGCCCCACCCCGCGAGCCGCTTGACGAGTCCTTCGACGAACCACTCGGCCATCGTCTCGCCCGGGTGCTGGCGCGCGATGATCCAGACCTTCTTCTTGGGCTTGTCGTCCATCTCCGGCGTGCCGAGCACGAGCAGCGACATCGGCCGGCCTTCGACCGTCTGCCCCAGTTCGACCAAGTTCGCTTGCGGCATCTGCTGCACCGCGCCGAGAAACTCCGAATGCCGCTCCTCGCTGTACGGCTCGAAATACGCGTAGTAGATGCGGTCGAAATCGGGCGTGTGATCGATCGTCATCACGCGGCCGTCGTATGAGGCCGGCACGCGGAACCAGTTGACGCGGTCGTAGCTCGCCACGGCCTGGTAGTTCCGCCACCCTTCCGCGAACGCGCATTCGGACGCGTTTTCGAACGTCATTACGCAGCGCTCGCCGCGCGCGCCCGAAAGGCGGAAATAGAACCACTGCGCGAAATCCGCGTGGCTGTCGCGGCGGATGCGCAGGCGGATGTCGCCCGCTTGTTCGCAGGACAGGACTTCGACTGCGCCGGCGTCGAAATTGGTCGTGATCGATAGACTCATGAGGGATCCTTGTTGGCTTGCACGACGTCAGCGGGGCTAGCTGTCAATCAATCGCCGACGCGCCGGCGAAATACGTAGGTGGAGTCGTTCGAAGCCTCGGCATCGAACGCGTAGCCTTCGGCCGCGAAATGCTTCAGTGCTTCCGGCGCGTCGACGCGGTTTTCGACCGCATAGCGCGCCATCAGGCCGCGCGCGCGCTTCGCATGAAAGCTGATGATCTTGTAGCGGCCGCCCTTCCAATCCTCGAAGACCGGCGTGATGACCGGCGCGTCGAGCAGCTTCGGCTTGACCGACTTGAAATACTCCTCCGAGGCACAATTGACGAGCACCCGTGCCGCGCCTTTGTTTTTGTGCAACTGGGCATTGAGCGCGTGCGTGATGCGCTCGCCCCAGAACGCGTAGAGATCCTTGCCGCGTCCGTTCGCAAAGCGCGTCTTCATTTCGAGCCGGTAGGGCTGCAGCAGGTCGAGCGGCCGCAGGAGGCCATAAAGGCCCGACAGCACGCGCACGTGGTTTTGCGCGTAGTCGAGATCGGCGGCCGACAGCGACTTCGCATCGAATCCTTCGTACACGTCGCCGTTGAACGCCAGCACGGCCTGCTTCGCATTTTCCGTGGAAAAACGCGGCGACCAATCGGCATAGCGCTGGAAATTCAGATGTGCGAGCGCGTCGGAGATGTCCATCAGCGACGCGATCTGTTGCGGCGACAAGCGGCGCAGCTCGCCGATCAGCTCGGCGGCTTCGCCTGCAAAATCGGGGATCGTATGTTTCTCGACGTGCGGCGGCGTTTCATAGTCGAGCGATTTCGCCGGAGACAAAACAATTATCATAGAGGCTCGCCGGCACGCCGTGCCGGACGGTAAAGACGGAAAAGCCCGATTGTAACGAATGCCTAGTTCCCATGCCTCGCGCGGCGCACCTCGCGTCATCCTCGACTCGAATGTCTGGATCGACATTCTCGTGTTCGACGACCCCGACACACGTCCGATCCTCGCGGCGCTGGAATCCGGCGCGCTGCACGCGCTGATCGATGGGCGATGCCTCGCCGAACTCACCCGCGTGCTCGACTATCCTCAATTCGTCGCGCGCAGTGTCGACAAGGAAGCCGCCCTGGCCGCCGTCGGGCGCCTCGCTGAATTGGTCGCGCCGAATGCAACGGACGCATCTGACGCGGCAACCGAAAACGCCCGTCCGCTGCCGGTCTGCAAGGATCGTGACGACCAGAAGTTTCTCGAACTCGCGCATGCCGCGCGCGCCGATTGGCTTGTTTCGAAGGACCGCGCCGTGCTGAAGCTCGCGAAGCGCATAGCGCGCGACTTCGGCTTCCGGATTGCGCAACCCGCGCCGTTCGTCGCTGCTTGCGAACTGGGCGCGACCCGCAGGCCGGAGCCAGAACCAGCCTGACGCCCGGCCCTCGCGCGTCAAGCCCATGAAACCCGCCGCCAGCGTCTTGATCACCTACACGAACCTGCATGAGCCTGCCGACCGCACCATGAACGCACCGCACGAAACGCCCACGACGCCCACCTTCGCCTCGCGCCTGCCCAACGTCGGCACGACCATCTTCACCGTCATGAGCGCGCTTGCCGCCGAGAAACGCGCGGTCAATCTAGGACAGGGTTTCCCCGATTTCGGTTGCGATCCGCGCGTCATCGACGCCGTCGCGAAAGCGATGCGCGACGGCCACAATCAATATCCGCCGATGGCCGGCATCGCGCCGTTGCGCCAGGCAATCTCGGACAAGGTCGCGAACCTCTATGGCCGCCGCTACGACGCGAATACCGAGGTCACCGTTACGGCCGGCGCCACGCAGGCATTGCTGACCGCGATCCTCGCGACCGTGCATCCCGGCGATGAAGTCATCGTGCTCGAACCGAACTACGACAGCTATGTGCCGTCGATCGAGCTGGCAGGCGGCAAGCCGGTCTTCGTCACGCTGGAAGCGCCCGACTACGCGATTCCGTTCGACAAGCTCGCCGCCGCGATCACGCCGAAAACCCGGCTCATCCTGATCAACACGCCGCACAACCCGACCGGCACGGTCTGGCGCGCCGGCGACATGAAGAAGCTCGAAGACATCGTGCGCGGCACTGATGTGCTGATTCTGTCGGACGAGGTCTACGAGCACATGGTGTATGACGGCGCGCCGCATGAAAGCATCGCGCGCTATCCGGAGCTTGCGCAGCGCAGCTTTGTCGTGTCGAGCTTCGGCAAGACCTATCACGTGACGGGCTGGAAGATCGGCTATGTCTGCGCGCCCGCCGAGCTGACGGCCGAGTTCCGTAAGGTCCATCAGTTCAACGTGTTCACGGTGAACACGCCGATGCAATTCGGGCTCGCCGACTATCTGCGCGATCCGGCACCCTATCTCGATCTGCCCGCGTTCTATCAGAAGAAGCGCGACTTCTTTCGCGAGGGCCTCGCGAAGACGCGCTTCAAGCTCCTGCCTTGCACCGGCACGTACTTCCAGTGCGTCGACTACTCGGCGGTGAGCGATATGACAGAGGCGGATTTCTCGATCTGGCTTACGAGCGAAATCGGCGTCGCGGCAATTCCGGTGTCGGCGTTCTATCGCGAGGCGCACGAATCGGGCGTGGTGCGCTTTTGCTTCGCGAAGCAGGAAAGCACGCTCGCCGCCGCGCTCGAACGGCTCGCGCGGCTCTGACGAAGGGCGCGATCATGCGACAGAGCATCGGTTCTTCGCATTCGCGCCACGGCTCAGTTCGTCTTGGTCGCCGCGATGTACGCCTTGCGATCGTCCGTCACGCGCTGCGCGGCGGGCCGCTGGTTGATCAGCTTCACATGCGCCTTCCAGTCGATGCCTGCATCGAGCACGAAGTCGCGCCCGTAGATCGCGTTGGTCGTCATGCCGACAAGCGGCAGGCTCACGAACGCGGCGATATCAGCGATGGTGAATTCGTCGCCCGCGAGGTAAGGCGAGAACTTCGCGAGCCGCTTGAAGCCGGCAATGCCGTGCACGAGACGTTTCTCGGCGCGCGCCTTGGTGGCGTCGGTCACCGTGCCGCCGAAGAACGCCTGCTTGTACAGCTCTCGCGCGACGAGCTCGAGATGCAAATCGACGAACGTCACCAGCTCGCGCGCCTTCGCAGCCTTGAACGGATCGGCCGGGAAGATCGGCTTGTCGGGATAGCGCTGCGCGAGATACTCGATGATGACCTCCGACTCGCACACATCACCCTCTTCCGTGCGAATGTACGGCACCTTGCCAAGCGGCGAATGCGCGAGCATCGTCTCGTCCTGCGATGGGATCACGAACACTTCCTCGAACGCGATACCGTGCTCGAGCAAAACGAACTTCACCTTGTTGTAGTAGTTGGACAGCGCGAAACCATGCAGCTGGATCATACGGCGTCTCCATGTGACAGGATGATCGGAGCCGCTCGGCGCTACGCGCCGCAGCCATGCTCCTCGATGCGTTATTTTTAAATAGTACGCGCGTGCTATTCTAAAACAGACTTGGAGTGAGACACCATTATGGCCTCTCGTCAGTACGCCATCGAGACTGTCGGCGTTGTCGGCACGGGCGCGATGGGACGCGGCATCGCGCAGATCGCGGCGCTCGCCGGCCTCACCGTGCGGCTCTTCGATACCGATCCGCAAGCCGTGAGCGCCGCGCGCGATTACCTCGCGGACATCTTCGTCAAGCTGACCGTCAAGGGCAAACTCGATGAAGCCGGCGCGCACGCCGCGCTCGCACGCGTGATCGGCGCACAGTCGCTTGCCGAGCTCGCCGATTGCGATCTGGTG
>DATGHJ010000304.1:0-14194 GCA_035308085.1 Trinickia sp.
CCGGCCTTCGTGCCGACCGGCATCGCCGATGCGGAGCGCGCGCGTCCATCCGAGTTGCGCAACGATGCGCCCGTGACGGCGTCGCAGGTCCTCGCCGGCAGGCAGCTTCAAAAGGCGGTACGCGGCGGCAAGCTGTCGGCCGACGAGGTCGCCGAGCTCACGTTCGACGCGATTCGCGAGCGACGTTTCTACATCGTCACGCACCCGAGCATTTTGGAGAGCGTGCGGCTGCGTCATGAGGACATCGAACAGATGCGCGCGCCGACCGATCCCTATGCGCTCAAACCCGAAGTCCGCAATTAACGATGCCGCTGAACCCCAAGGTCGAGCAGGTGCTCGACATGATTGCGCGCGCGAAGCGTCCCGCCTATCACGACTTGACGCCGCAAGCCGCGCGCGAGTCATACGAGAAGAGCGCGCCGATTCTCGAAATCGCTGCGGCGAAGATGTTCTCCGTCGACGATCTCGAGGTGCCGACGCGCGACGGCGCGCGCATCCGTGCGCGTCTCTATCTGCCTGCCGAGCCTAGCTGGGCGGAACCGGCGCCCGCGCTCGTCTACTTCCACGGCGGCGGCTTCACGGTCGGCAGTGTCGACACGCACGACGCGCTGTGCCGCATGTTCGCGCGCGATGCGCGTTGCGCCGTGCTATCGGTCGACTATCGCTTGGCGCCCGAACACCGATTTCCGACCGCCGTCGACGATGCCTTCGACGCGCTCAGCTGGCTCGCCGAAAACGCGCTGACCTACGGCGTGGATGCGACGCGCCTCGCCGTCGGCGGCGACAGCGCGGGCGGCACGCTGGCGACGGTCTGCGCCGTGCTCGCCCGCGACGCCGGGCTCGAGCTCGCGCTGCAACTCCTGATCTATCCCGGCACGACCGGGCACCAGGAGACGGATTCGCATCTGCGCCTCGGCGACGGTTTTTTATTGTCCGGCGAGACGATTCAGTGGTTTTTCGGGCAGTATCTGCGCGATGCGTCCGACCGCGACGACTGGCGCTTCGCGCCGCTCGACGGCACGCGCGACGCGCCGTCGTTTGGCGGCTTGGCTCCCGCGTGGATCGCGACCGCCGAATACGATCCGCTTTCGGATGAAGGCGAGGCGTATGCCGCGAAGCTCTCGGCGCTGGGCAATGTCGTGACGCTCAAGCGCTACGCGGGCATGATTCACGAGTTCTTCAAGATGGGCGGCTTCGTGCCGGAGGTGGCGTGCGCGCATGCCGAAGCGGCTGCCGCGCTGCGCGTCGCGTTCGAGACGGATTGAAGTTGGCAAAGACGGCGTCTGCTGCGCGCTCTCGCGCGTGCGCCGGGGAGAGGTCGATGAGCAAGATCATCCTGCACGTAGGCGACTGGGCGACGCTCGGTCTCGACGCCGCGCGCGTGCGCGACGCAGTCTTCGTGCGCGAGCAGCAAATTCCCGCCGACCTGGAATGGGATGCGGCCGACACCGATGCGCTGCATGCCGTCGCGTACCGCGAGCGGCTCGGCGAGCGTCATCCGGTCGGCACGGGGCGCTTGCTGGCGACGGGTGCGATCGGCCGCATGGCGGTGCTGCGCGAGGCGCGGCGCGATGGCGTCGGTTCGCGCGTGCTCGAAACGCTGATCGGCCATGCCCAGCAGCGCGGCGACGGGCACGTCGAGCTTTACGCGCAGCGTTCCGCGGTGGCGTTTTATCTACGGCACGGCTTCGCGGTTATCGGGGAGGAATTCGTGGAAGCCCGCATACCGCACGTGCAGATGGTGCGTGTGCTGCGCGGGCCGGAAGCGGCGGCTTGAGCGTTTCGCGCGGAACGAGCGTGCGTGCAGTGCGATAGTCCTCCTGCGCCGCAACGCCGCGCGAGCGCGCTTTCGCTTTAGCCGAGTGCGTTTCGTTCGATCTCGAACGCAAACGAGCGCTCGAAGTTGCCCGGCCGCACGAGTTGATGCGCGCCGTCGTCGTCGCTGCGCTCGGTGATATCGATCGAGAATCCTGCCCCGCGCGCATTCACCCGCAGCGCCGTCGTGCCGCGCGTGCCGTATTCCGGTGTCTCGATGAAAGCGGCCGATAGCGCGCGCTCCCGCTCCAGAGTGAGACCCGTCGACGGCAATTCGTCGTCGTGAGCGGTGCGCGGATCGCGCATCAATTCAATCAGCGAAGCAAGCGGCGGCGCCGGATCGCGCTCGAGCAGCCGGCGCAATTCATCGCGTTTTCTCACGAGCTTCGGCCACGGCGTGTCGAGCACCGCGTTCGAGATCGCGTGCACGCCGGTGTCGAGCAGGATCGGCGCGGCGGACGAGCGGTTGCAATACCAGCCCAGTTCACGCCGCGTGAAATCGCCGGCGAGCAGATTGAAGCCGTTGTAGGCCGCGCCGTTTTCGGCGACGCGATGGAGGTAGTCGAGCGGCGCGAGCGGGGCGCCCTGCAGATACGCCGACACGAGTGTGCCGCGCGTGGGCGCGTCCGGGCGCATGTCGTTCGGCGCGCGGTAGTTGGTCAGCGCCGCGAAACGCCCGTCGCGCGACACGCCCAGCCAAGTGCCGCCTGCCGCGAGATCGCGTCCGGCGAGGAGCGCGGGCGCGTCAGCCCACCACGCGAGCGGGTCGGCCGTGCGTCGAAGGTATTCGTCTCGATTGGCGCTCAGCGTGAAAAGCGGGCCGCGAACGGCGGCGGGCCGCCAGTCGAAGACAATCAGGCACATTGCGCTGAACTCAAACTTCGGCCGGCAACGAATACGGCAACGGCAGGAAACGCAGCGCGGGGCCATCCGCCGCGCCAAGATGCACCGAGCCGCCTTCGAGCGCCGCGAGCTTGATCTCGACGAGCGCGTCGACGCCGCCTTCCGGTGCCGCCGCCGCATTGACGATCTGCCCGCACGGCTGGCCCGGGTCGTCCGAGTGAAACAGTTCGCTGCCTGCGCGGACCTCGGCCAGTTCCCCGGCGACGTTCGCGAGCGCCACGCGCCGCTTGATCGTACCCCGGTACTGGCTGCGCGCGACGACCTCTTGCCCCGGATAGCAGCCCTTGCGGAAATTCACGCCGCCGAGCACGTCGAAGTTGACCATCTGGGGGACGAACTGCTCGACCACCGGCTGCGTGATGCGCGGTTCGCCCGCGCGAATGTCGAGCCAATCCCATACCGCAGGCGACACTTGCGTCAGCGTGCCCTCGAGCAACGGCCGCCGCGCGGCGACTTCCGCCTGCGGCCCGATCCACAGATAGCGCGCGCGGCCGGCCGCATCGGGCACGCGAATCAGCGAACCGGCAGGGCCGTCGACCTGCACGTGCACCGCATCGGGCAGCGCGTCGAAAACGTGCGACAGCGCTTTCCGGACGTCGCCCGCGAGGCCGATTACCGTCAACTGCCCGCTCGCGTCCGCGAGCTTGGCTTTCGCGCGCAGCACGAACATCGACAGGCGCTTTTGCACCGCCGCTTGCAGATCCTTCGAAATCAGGAGGCGAATCGTGTCGCCGGTGCGCCAGCTCAGGAACGACGCGAGCAGTCGCCCCTTCGGCGAGCAATAGCCGGCAAGGCGCGCAGTGGCGGCATCGAGGTGCTGGACGTCGTTCGTGAGCTGGCTATGCAGAAAGCTCGCGGCATCGTCGCCGTGCACGTCGATCAGGCCGAACTGCGTAAGCGTCGCGTAGGCGCCGCGTTCGAGGACTGCCTCGAATTCGGCGGCCGCGGGCCGGGGCAGGAGCGGCAACGGCGCGGCGGCCGCGTGGGTGGCTGCGGTAGGCGCCGTCACGGCCGGCGCGGGTGTCGCTGAAGCGTTGAGGACATTCATGGAATCGGTGAGCAGTCAATCCTGACTTTGGCGTAGGCGAGCAGTTATTATATGAGGTCCACCTGAGCCATGTTCCGCATGTCCCTTCTGAAGAAATGCCTCGTTCTCGGGGCAGCCGTTGCCGTGCTTGCCGCCGCGCTCGCCGCCGGCGGCTATTATTGGGCGGTGAACCCGCTCACGCTCGCACAGCCCCAGCTCGACGTCACGATCAAGCCGCGCAGCACCGTGCGCAGCGTCACGCTGCAGCTCAATCGCGGCGGCGTGCCGGTCGATCCCGAGTTATTCATCGCGATGACGCGCGTCCTGGGCCTCCAAAGCGAGCTCAAATCGGGCAATTACGAATTCAAGACCGGCATCACGCCGTACGATCTGCTGCAAAAAATGGTGCGCGGGGACGTCAACGAGTACGTCGCGACGATCATCGAAGGCTGGTCGTTCAAGCGCATGCGCGCCGAGATCGACTCGAACCCGGCCGTCAGGCACGACACCGTGGGCATGAGCGATGCCGAGCTGCTCGCGGTGATCGGCGCGACCGAAACGGGCCTGACGAACGCCGACGGCCTGTTCTTTCCCGATACGTATCTGTTCGACAAGGACACGAGCGACGTCGACATCTACCGCCGCGCCTACAAGCTCATGAAGCTGCGTTTGAACGAGGCATGGTCGGCACGCGCGCCGGGCCTGCCTTACAAGACGCCTTACGAGGCGCTGATCATGGCATCGCTGATCGAAAAGGAAACCGGCAAGGCGGGCGACCGGCCGCTCGTCGCGGCGGTGTTCGACAACCGGCTGCGCATGGGCATGCCGCTGCAGACCGATCCGACGGTGATCTACGGCATGGGTGACGCCTATTCCGGCCATTTGAAGAAGAGCGATCTGCAGACCGACACTCCCTACAATACGTACACGCATACCGGCCTGCCGCCGACGCCGATCGCGTTGCCGGGCGCCGCCTCGCTGCAGGCGGCGATGAATCCGGCGCCGAGCAGCGCGCTCTACTTTGTATCGCGCGGCGACGGCACCAGCCAATTCTCAGACACGCTCGACGACCACAACAAGGCCGTCGACAAATACATTCGAGGTCAATAAACGATGGCGCGCGGGAAATTCATCACGTTCGAAGGCATCGACGGTGCGGGCAAGACCACGCACCTGAGTTGGTTTCGCGAGCGCCTCGAAGCGTTGCTGGCACCGTCGGGGCGCGCGCTGGTCGTCACCCGCGAGCCGGGCGGCACGCCGCTTGGCGAAGCGCTGCGCGAGTTGCTGCTGCATCAGCCGATGAATCTGGAGACCGAGGCGCTGATGATGTTCGCGGCGCGCAGCGAACACCTGGCGCAAGTGATCGAGCCGGCGCTCGCGCGCGGCGACTGGGTGCTCTCGGACCGCTTCACCGACGCGACGTTCGCGTACCAGGGCGGTGGCCGCGGCTTGCCGCGCGACAAGCTCGAGGCGCTCGAGCGCTGGGTGCAGGGTGGCTTCGGTCCGGATTTGACCGTGCTGTTCGACGTGCCGACCGATACCGCGAGCGAGCGGCGCGGCGCGGCGCGCGCGCCCGACAAGTTCGAGAGTGAATCGGAAGCGTTCTTCACGCGAACGCGTGACGAATACCTGCGGCGCGCGCAAGAGGCGCCGCACCGGTTTGCGATCGTCGACGCGACGCAGAGCATCCCGCGCATCCAGCAGACGCTCGAAGGCATCATCGCGAGCCTCGCGGCATGATCCGCCGCCGTATTCCCCCGTACAACCGTCAAGCGAACGAAAGCCGAACATGATTTACCCGTGGCAAACCGACGACTGGAACCGCCTGCAACAGTTGCGCGCGCATTGGCCGCATGCGCTCTTGCTCTACGGCCAAGCCGGCATCGGCAAGCTGCGCTTCGCGCAACATCTCGCGCAGGGGTTCTTGTGCGAATCGCCTGCTCAAAATGGCGAGCCTTGCGGCGCGTGTGTCGCCTGCAACTGGTTCGGGCAAGGCAATCATCCCGACTATCGGATCTTGCTGCCGGAAGCACTGGCCGCCGAGGCGGGCCCGGCTGCCGCTGCCGCCGCTGACGAAAAAGCGGATGCCGACGACGGCAAGAAGACCAAGACGCCGAGCAAGGAGATCAAGATCGAGCAGGTGCGCGCGCTGCTCGATTTCGTCGGCGTCGGTTCGCATCGCGGCGGGGCGCGGGTGGTCGTCGTGTATCCGGCCGAAGCACTGAACGTCGCGGCGTCGAACGCGCTGCTGAAGACGCTGGAGGAGCCGCCCGCGGGGGTCGTGTTCCTCATGGTGTCGGCGCGCGTCGACCGGCTGCTGCCGACGATCGTGAGCCGTTGCCGTCAATGGCCGATGTCGACGCCGGCTACCGACGCAGCGGCGCGATGGCTCTCGGCGCAAGGCGTCGAAGACGCCGCCGCGCTCCTCGCGGAAGCGGGCGGTGCGCCGCTCGCCGCGCTGGCGCTCGCAGCCGACGAAAACCGCATGCTGCGCGACTGGACCTTGAAGCAGCTCGCCGCCGGTGCCGATTGCGACGCCTTCGCGTGCGGCGAGACGCTGCAAAAGCTGCCGGTTCCGGTGGTGCTCGGCTGGATGCAGCGCTGGCTCTACGATTTGCTCGCCGAACGCACGGCGGGCTCGCCGCGCTATTTCCCGGCAGCGTCGGCCGCGCTCGCGCGCTGCTCGGCGCAGGTCGACGCGAACGCGTTCGCACGCTTCATACGGACGGTCACGCGCCAGCGCGCGGTCGAGAACCATCCGCTGAACGCGCGCCTTGTCTTCGAAGAGCTGTTTATCGGCTACCGCGAGCTGTTTGCATAACGTGCCTGACAGCCGGCCGAGGCCGGCTGATTCGCCGGTCGCTTGAAGCAGCAAAGCGGCCGCCCCTCGTCCCTTTTTCAGAACCGATCCCCATGAGCCGTTTCTACCGCGACGCCACGCTCGACGATTTGCCGGCGATCGTCGCCATCTACAATTCGACCGTGGCGGGACGCCAAGTGACGGCCGATCTCGAACCGGTCTCGGTGGAAAGCCGCGTCGCATGGTTTCACGCGCATGGGCCGCAAGCGCGCCCGCTGTGGGTCGTCGAAGAAGCCGGGCGGGTGATCGCGTGGCTCAGCTTCTCCGATTTCTACGGGCGTCCCGCGTACTCGCGCACGGCCGAAGTGAGCATCTATCTGGACGAAAGCGCGCGCGGCAAGGGACTCGGCAAGAGGCTGCTCGCCGCCGCGCTCGATGTGGCCCCGAGCCTCTCCATCGATTCCGTGCTCGGCTTCATCTTCGGCCACAATGCACCGAGTCTCGCGCTCTTTCGCCATTTCGGCTTCGACGAGTGGGGGCGCTTGCCGCGCGTGGCGGTGCTCGACGGCGTCGAGCGCGATCTTGTGATCGTCGGGCGGCGGCTGACGGACGCCAAAGCGGCAGCGGCCTGACGCTCTTGCTCGAAGCGCGCGCTTCTCAGTCGCTTCTCAGTCTCATCCTTATCGCAGCACAGGAACCCACGATGTTTGTCGATTCGCACTGCCACATCAACTTCGAAGGTCTCGGCGACCGTCTGCCCCAAGTGCTCGAAAACATGCGCGCGCACTCGGTCACGCATGCGCTGTGCGTGTCGGTCGATCTCGAGACGCTGCCGTCGGTGCTCGAAATCGCGCGCTCGTATGACAACGTGTACGCGTCGGTCGGCGTGCACCCCGATCATGAGGAGGCGAAAGAGCCGAGCGTCGCCGAGCTGGTTGAGCTGGCCGAGCATCCGAAGGTCGTCGCGATCGGCGAGACCGGTCTCGACTACTACCGCCTCGAAGGCCGCACGATCGACGACATGGAGTGGCAGCGCGAGCGCTTTCGCACTCACATCCGCGCCGCGCACGCGACGATGAAGCCGCTCATCGTCCATACGCGTGCTTCGTCCGACGACACGCTGCGGATCATGGAAGAAGAGCGCGCGGGCGTGCCGGGCGGCGTGATGCACTGCTTCACTGAGCCGTGGGCGATTGCCGAGCGTGCGCTCGCGCAGAATTTTTACATTTCGCTGTCAGGCATCGTCACATTCAAGAGCGCGACCGATGTGCAGGACGTCGCGCGGCGCGTGCCGCTCGAGCGTCTTTTGATCGAAACGGACTCACCGTACCTGGCGCCGGTGCCGTATCGCGGCAAACCCAATGAACCTGCGTACGTAAGTTATGTCGGACGCTTCATCGCGCAGCAGCGCGAGATACCGGAAGCGGAGCTGGCGGGTGCCACGACGCAGAACTTCTTCCGCCTGTTCAAGCACGCGGCGCCCGCTGCGGCTTGATAAGAAACTCCATTATTATCAAAGCACTGGGGAAGGAAATTAAAGCTTAACATGAACAAAATTACGACTGAATCGCAAACCCTCGCCACCGTTTCGAACCGCTCGGGCGCGCTGCGCCGCGGGATCGGCCGCCGCGCAGCACGGCTCGCGCTCGCGCTCGCGGGCGGCCTGATGTGCACGGCGCTCGCTTCGCCGAGCGCGTTTGCTTCCCCGGCCGATACGATGATCAAGGCGGTCAAATTCGACGACGTGAGCGAAGTCAACAAGCAGCTCGCGAACGGCATGGACCCGAACCTCGTCGATCAGTACGGCATGCCGATTCTCGTGATTGCCGCGCGCGAAAAGTCCGACAAGGTCGCGGCCGCGCTGATCGCGAACCCGAAGACGGACCTCGAAAAGCTCGACTCGGCCGGCGAAAACGCGCTGATGCTCGCCGCGCTGAACGACGACGTGGACCTCGTCAAGCTCCTGATCAGCAAGGGCGCCGAGGTCAACAAGAAGGGCTGGGCGCCGTTGCACTACGCGGCGACGAACGGCCATGACGATGTCGTGCAGTTGCTGGTCGATCACTCGGCCTACATCGACGCGGGCTCGCCCAACGGAACGACGCCGCTGATGATGGCCGCGCGCGGCAACCACATCACGACCGTCAAGGTGTTGCTCGACGCGGGCGCCGATCCGACCGTCAAGAATCAGCTTGGCCTGACCGCGCTCGATTTCGCGAAGCAATATCATGCGAAGGACGTGACCGAGGGCCTGACGGCACGGCTGCAGAGCATGCAGGCGACTCCGTCTGGAGCCTCTGCCTCGTCACAAAACAGTGCAAAATGACGAAGTTGCAGCGCGGCGCTCGCCGCGCTCGCTGAATCGGCCTGTTGATCGACGCAACGGGCCGATCCCCACACCGCGACACACCGCTCAAATGAAAGGAAAACCATGCTGCGGGCTTTGATATGCGCCGGCGCTCTGGCCGTGCCGCTGACGGCAGCCGCGTTCACTGGCGGCGACCTCAACAAGCTGTGCACGAGGACCGACGTTGCATCGCGCAGCGCGTGCGCAGCCTATATCGAGGGCGCCGCTGACGGCGTGTACAACACGATCGACGCCATCGGCGGCACCACGGGCCCGCGCGTCGGCCAATATTTCTGTCTGCCGCCGGACACGCGCACGCAGCAGATGACCGATGCGGTGCGCAAATACGTCGCCGAAAATCCGAACTCCGTGAATTACAACGCGAGTACGGTTATCGCGCTTGGGCTTGGCAAGGCGTTCCCATGCAAGCCGAACGAATGAACTGAACCGATGACGCCATGAGCCGCTTGGTGGTGGTCTCCAACCGTGTGGCAACGCCGACGGAAACCAAGGGCTCGGCGGGCGGCCTCGCGGTCGCCGTATTCGGCGCGTTGAAGGACATGGGCGGCGTGTGGTTCGGCTGGAGCGGGGACGTCGTCAGCGAGACGGTCGCGAATGCCGGGCCGAACCTCGAAGTGGACGGCGCGGTGACGTTCGCGACGGTTGGCCTGCCGCGCCGCGACTACGACCAGTACTATCGCGGCTTCTCGAACGCGATGCTGTGGCCGGTGTTCCACTATCGCAACGATCTCGCCGTCTACGAGCGCGACGAGTATGCGGGCTACCGGCGCGTCAATGCGTGGCTCGCGCACAAGCTCATCAAGCTGCTCGAACCGGATGACATCGTCTGGGTCCATGACTATCACCTGATCCCGTTTGCCGAGGCGCTGCGCCAGGAGGGCATCGGCAATCGGCTCGGGTTTTTCCTGCATATCCCGTTTCCGTCGCCGCAAATCCTGCTCAACGTGCCGCCCCACGAAGAGCTCGTGAAGTCGCTGTGCTGCTACGACTTGCTGGGCTTTCAGACGGAATCCGATCAGATGGCCTTTCACGATTACATCGTCCGCCACGCGCGCGGCGCCGTGAGGCCGGGCGGGGAGGTCGAGGCGTTCGGCCGGACGCTGCGCACCGGCGTCTACCGGATCGGCGTGTTTCCCGACGAAATCGCCGAGCAGGCGGAGCGCTATGAAAGCCGCCAGCATCTGCTGGAGCTCAAGGAAAGCCTCGAAGGACGCAAGCTTATCATGAGCGTCGACCGGCTCGACTATTCGAAGGGCCTCGTCGAGCGCTTTCGTGCGTTCGAGCAGTTGCTCGAGAAAGCGCCCGAATGGCGCGGCAACGTCACGCTCGTGCAGATTGCGCCGCCGACGCGCTCGGACGTCGAGACCTACCAGCAGATCCGGCAGCATCTCGAGTACGAAGCCGGGCGGATCAACGGCCGCTACTCGGGCCTCGACTACACGGCGATCCGCTACCTGAACCAGCGCTACGACCGCTCGAAGCTGATGTCGCTTTTTCGCGAGTCGCAGGTCGGCTTCGTCACGCCGCTGCGCGACGGCATGAACCTCGTCGCGAAGGAGTACGTCGCCGCGCAGGATCCGGACGACCCCGGCGTGCTCGTGCTGTCCTGTTTCGCGGGCGCGGCCGACGAGCTGACCTCCGCGTTGCTCGTCAATCCGCACGACATCACGGGCATGTCCGAGGCGCTGCAGCGCGCGCTATCGATGCCGCTCGCCGAGCGAAAGCGCCGCCATCAGGCCAACATGGCGGTCTTGCGCGAGAACAATCTCGGTGTCTGGCGCGACGCATTTCTCGCCGATTTGCGCGGCGTGCCGCCGCCTTCACAGCCGCCTTCAAAACCGACGCCGCCCGGCACGCCCGAGCCGCCTTCGGCACGCGGCACGGGTAGCCAGCACTAAGAACCAACCGCATGATGCTGACGACGCTGGCCATCGCCAATTACCGTTCATTGCGCCACCTGCTGATCCCGCTTGGCGGCTTGAACGTCGTAACCGGGGCGAACGGCAGCGGCAAATCGAGCGTGTACCGTGCACTGCGCCTGTTGGCCGAGACGGCGCAGGGCGGGGTGATTCCGTCGCTGGCGCGCGAGGGCGGTTTGCAATCGACGCTTTGGGCCGGCCCCGAGCGCTTCTCGCGCGCGATGCTGGCGGGCGACCAGCCGGTGCAGGGGACGAGCCGCAAGGACCCGGTGAACCTCAAGCTCGGCTTCGCAAGCGCCGAGTTCGGCTATGCGATCGACCTCGGCCTGCCGCTGCCGAGCAGTTCGCAGTTTTCGCGCGACCCGATGATCAAGCGCGAGTGCATCTGGAGCGGGCCGTTCCTACGGCCATCGGCACTCCTCGTCGAGCGCCAGGGCGCGGCGCTGCGCACGCGCGGCGGCGACGGCGAATGGGCGACGGTTCCACAGCTGGTCGCGAGCTTCGAAAGCATGATGACCGAGTTCTCCGATCCGCGAAGCGCACCCGAAATGATCGCTTTGCGCGAGCAGATTCGTTCGTGGCGCTTCTACGATCACTTCCGAACCGATGCCGAATCGCCTGCGCGGCTGCCGCAGGTCGGCACCCATACGCCGATGCTCTCCGATGACGGCGCCGACCTCGCCGCGGCACTGCAGACGATCCGCGAAATCGGCGATGCGCGCGCGCTCGATCGAGCCATCGACGACGCCTTCCCAGGCTCCAGCATCGCGATCGAGAACCACGACGGCCGCTTCGAAGTCACGATGCGGCAGCACGGCTTGCTGCGTCCGTTGAAGGCGGCCGAGCTGTCGGACGGGACGCTGCGCTACCTGCTGCTCGTCGCGGCGCTCCTTACGCCACGGCCGCCGGCACTGATTGTGCTTAACGAACCGGAGACGAGCCTTCATCCCGACTTGCTGCCGGCGCTTGGCCGGCTGATCGCCCAGGCGGCGGGGCGCTCGCAGATCATCGTCGTCTCGCATGCCGCGCGGCTCATCGCGGCGCTCGAGCGAGAGCCGCAAAGCCATTCGATCGTGCTGGAAAAGGTGTTCGGCGAGACGAAGATCGCGGGCGCCGGCGATCTCGACCTGCCGGCGTGGAAGTGGCCGTCGCGCTGAAGGCGGCCTGGCGCGGAGTTGTTGCATGACCGCGCGCGGGCCTTGAGCCAACCCGACGCCACCCCGAATCCGGATGTTTCGCGACTGTAACAGGACCGAGGAAGTGCAATACTTCCCGTCTATTCGCGCCCGATCCGCGATAATCGAGCCGAGATGACCCGAAGAAGCGGGCGGGTAGCAGCCAAGACGGTCCGGACCAAAACGGGCCAAAACGGCGCGCTGCAGAGCCCCCGGGAACCCAGCGGCCGTGAGAGCCGCTACCTGCGACGGCGTGCCCGTCCAGACATGGAGAGCCAGAAAGATGAAGATTGCGCAGATCGCCCCCCTGACCGAGTCGGTGCCCCCGAAGCTCTACGGCGGCACGGAGCGCGTCGTGTCGTATATCACGGAGGCGCTGGTCGATCTCGGCCACGAAGTGACGCTGTTTGCCAGCGGCGACTCTCAGACGAGCGCGAAACTCGAACCGGTATGGCCGCGCGCCTTGCGCCTGGATCCGGCGATTCGCGACCGGATCGCCCCGCACATGCTGCTCATGGAGATGGTGCGGAGGCAGGCCGAGGAGTTCGACGTGCTGCACTTTCACATGGATTACTACTCGTTCTCGCTGTTCAAGCGGCAGGACACGGCCTTCGTCACGACGCTGCATGGCCGGCTCGACCTGCCCGAGCAGCAGCCGGTGTTCGACACGTTCAACACGGCGCCGGTGATTTCGATCTCCGATTCCCAGCGCGCGCCGCTGCCGCAGGCCAAATGGCTGACGACGGTCTACCACGGCCTGCCGGAGATGCTCTACACGCCACAGCCGGTCGAGCAGAAGTACCTCGCGTTCCTTGGCCGGATCTCACCGGAAAAACGCGTCGACACGGCGATCCGCATCGCCTCGCGCTGCGGTCTGCCGATCCGGATCGCCGCCAAGATCGACGCCGCCGACCGCGAATACTTCGAGCGCGACATCAAACCGCTGTTCGATCTGCCGCACGTCGAATACATCGGCGAGATCGCCGATCATCAAAAAGCCGAATTTCTGTCGGGCGCCCATGCGCTGCTGTTTCCGATCGATTGGCCAGAGCCGTTCGGCCTGGTGATGATCGAAGCGATGGCCTGCGGCACGCCGGTCATCGCGTTCAATCGCGGCGCGGTGCAGGAAGTGATCGATGAGGGCATCTCGGGCTTCATCGTCGAAGACGAGATCAGCGCCGTGGCGGCCGTGAACCGCTTGCATACGGTGCCGCGCAAGCGCGTGCGCCAGCGCTTCGAGGAGCGCTTCACGTCGCACCGCATGGCCAAGCAGTATATCGAGGCGTACCAGGCCGTGATTCGCGCGCAGAAGCGCTCGCGCTTCAAGGTGATCGATACGACCTCGAACTGAACGCGCCAGTCATGTGTCAATGAAAAACGGCGATGCGCAGTGAACTGCATCGCCGTTTCTTGTTCCGCGTCCCGCGCCGGGATGCCTTCGCCGCTTCCAGGCGCACAGGCTGCGCCCGTCAGATATTGAGGCGCGAGACCTTCGTGCCCTGCAGCGACAGGTCGCCCATCAGACCCGCGTTCGTCAGCACGAACACTTCGACCGGCGAGGTGGCCGTGTTCGTGTCGATCGCGCCGTTCGCGCCCATCTTCACGAGCGCGACCGAGGCGTCGCCGCCGGCCGACCAGCCGTCCGTGCTGCGGAATTTGTCGAGTGCCTCCTGGGTCATGAACAGGAACACGATCGCCTTCGACTGCGCGCCGGCCTGCAAGCCGAGCGAGCCGGTGGCCGTGCTGTAGTAGCCGACGGTGCTGCCGCCCACGCGCAGCGCGCCTTCGCCATATTGACCGCCGACGATCAGGCCGGCTTGGATGACCGACGGAAACACCAGCACGCCGCGGGCTTTGCCGACGAGCTCACGCGAACCGGGCACCGTCGCATAGAGACGCGACATCGTGGCATCCACGCTCGCGTTGATGGACTGGCGCTTGGAAGCGTTGGTCGCGCTGTTATCGGGCGTGTTCGGCGTGGTCGTGCAGCCGGCTAGCGCGAGGCTGCCCACTACGAGAGCCGTTGCTGCCTTGAGCATCAAGTTGCGTTTTTGCATCTTTTTCTCCGTCGTGGATCTTCAAGGAAAACCTCGCAAAATGAGAGGTTTGCATGAAGCGTTATAACACAGAGACCGGTGTGCGAATCCCGCCTTTATCTTGAAAAGCCTTGCTGGACAGGGGCTTTCG
>DATGHJ010000305.1:0-3708 GCA_035308085.1 Trinickia sp.
CGGCACACCATCGCCGCGGCCGCCAGGCAGCAGCGCGACCGGGACCGAATAGACGCGCCCCTTGCTGCCCCACGCAATCAGCGTGTCGGGCGTGCGGCACTGGAACGCCGCGTAGAGGCCGTCGCCGTCCTTGAACGTGAAGCCGGCCGGATCAAGCCCGTGGCCCTTCAACGCGCGCACCCAGCCGCGCCGCGACACGACGACCGTCACCGGCTCGTCGACGACCTTCGCTTCGAACGTCGCGCGCTTTTCCTGCTGGATCAGCGTGCGGCGCTCGTCGCCATATTGCTTCGCATCGGCTTCGATTTCCTTGATGATCTGGCGCTTCATCGCCGATTCGCTCCCAAGCAGCTCTTCGAGCTTCGCCTTCTCGTTGCGCAACTCTTCGAGCTCCTTCTCGATCTTGATCTTTTCGAGCCGCGCCAGCTGACGCAGCCGGATTTCAAGGATGTCCTCGGCCTGCCGCTCGGAAAGACCGAACGCCGACATCAGCGCGGCCTTCGGCTCGTCCGCTTCGCGGATGATGCGGATCACTTCGTCGATGTTCAGGAAGACGATCATCCGCCCTTCGAGGATGTGGATCCGATCGTCGACCTTGCCGAGACGATGCCGCGTGCGGCGTGTGACGGTGGCGAAGCGGAAGCCGACCCACTCATGCAGGATCTCGACGAGACCCTTCTGACGCGGCCGGCCGTCGGCGCCGATCATCACGAGGTTCAGCGACGTGTTCGATTCGAGGCTGGTGTGCGCGAGCAGCGAGTTGACGAACTCGGTCTGGTCGATCGTGCGCGACTTCGGCTCGAATACGATCCGTACCGGCGCGTCCTTGCCCGATTCGTCGCGCACGGCGTCGACGAGCGCGAGCAGCGTCTGCTTCATCTGCAGCTGCTCGGGCGTGAGCGTCTTCTTGCCGAGCTTGACCTTCGGATTGGTCAGCTCTTCGATCTCTTCGAGCACCTTCTGGCACGAAGTATTCGGCGGCAGCTCGGTGATGACGAGCTGCCACTGGCCGCGCGCGAGGTCCTCGATCTTCCAGCGCGCGCGCACCTTCAAGCTGCCGCGCCCGGTTTCATAGGCTGCCGAGATTTCCGCTTCGCTCGAAATGATCTGGCCGCCGCCCGGGAAGTCCGGCCCCGGAATGTGCTGCATCAGCTCGGCGTGCGTGAGCTTCGACGGATGGCGGATCATCGCCACTGCGGCGGCCGCCACTTCGCGCAGGTTGTGCGACGGGATTTCCGTCGCGAGACCCACCGCGATCCCCGACGCGCCGTTCAACAGCAGGAACGGCAGCCGCGCGGGCAGCAGTTTCGGCTCTTCGAACGAGCCATCGTAGTTCGGCATGAAAGCGACCGTACCCTGGTCGATCTCGTCGAGCAGGAGCTTCGCGATCGGCGTCAAGCGCGCTTCGGTGTAGCGCATCGCCGCCGCGCCGTCGCCGTCGCGCGAGCCGAAGTTGCCCTGGCCGTCGATGAGCGGATAGCGCATCGAGAAGTCCTGCGCGAGACGCACGAGCGCGTCGTAGGCGGACTGGTCGCCGTGCGGATGGTACTTACCGAGCACGTCGCCGACCACGCGCGCCGATTTCACCGGCTTCGCGTCGGCGGCGAGGCCCATCTCGTTCATCGCGAACAGGATGCGGCGCTGCACGGGCTTCTGCCCGTCGCAGACGTCCGGCAACGCGCGGCCCTTGACCACGCTCACCGCGTAGTCGAGATAGGCGCGCTCGGCGTAGTTGCCGAGTGTCAGGAAATCGCTGTCCGGCACGGCCGGCTCGGCGAAGAGATCGTCTTGTTGATCCATCGAAATTCGTGTCCGTGTTCAGGTGGGTGGGGTGCGGTGAATCCGCGAAGGCTATCGGCCTCGCTCAGATATCCGCTTCCACCTCGTTACCCTTCTCTTCGAGCCAGCTGCGGCGCGACGCCGCTTCACCCTTGCCCATCAGCATCGTCATGCGCGCGACCGTCGCGTCGAAGTCGAGCTCGCCGAGCGCGACCGGCAGCAGGCGCCGCGTGTCGGGATTCATCGTCGTGTCCCATAGCTGTTCGGCGCTCATTTCGCCCAAGCCTTTGAAGCGGCTGATCGTCCATTGCGTTTCGCGCACGCCGTCCTTGCGCAGCTTGTCGAGGATCGCTTCGAGCTCGCCCTCGTCGAGCGCGTAGAGCTTCTGCGCGGGCTTCTTGCCGCGTGCGGGCGCATCGACGCGAAAGAGCGGCGGCCGCGCGACGCACACATGGCCGCGCTCGATCAGCTGCGGGAAGTGCTTGAAGAACAGCGTGAGCAGCAAAACCTGGATGTGCGCGCCGTCGACGTCAGCGTCCGACAGGATGCAGATCTTGCCGTAGCGCAGATTCGAGAGATCGACCGTGTCGTCGGGATTGTGCGGGTCGACGCCGATCGCCACCGAGATGTCGTGCACTTCGTTGTTCGCGAAGAGCCGGTCGCGCTCGGTCTCCCAGGTATTGAGCACCTTGCCGCGCAGCGGCAGGATCGCCTGGTATTCCTTGTCGCGGCCCATCTTCGCGGAGCCGCCCGCCGAGTCGCCTTCCACGAGGAAGAGCTCGTTGCGCACGATATCGGTCGATTCGCAGTCGGTGAGCTTGCCCGGCAGCACGGCCACGCCGGAACTCTTGCGCTTCTCGACTTTCTGGCCGGCGCGCGTGCGCGCCTGCGCCTGCTTGATGACGAGATCGGCGAGCTTCTTGCCGTGCTCGACGTGCTGGTTCAGCCACAACTCCAAAGCGGGACGCGCGAACGACGACACGAGCTTCACCGCGTCGCGGCTATTCAAGCGCTCTTTGATCTGCCCTTGGAACTGCGGATCGAGCACCTTCGCCGACAGCACGAACGACACGCGCGCGAACACGTCTTCGGCGAGCAGCTTGACGCCCTTCGGCTGCAGGTTGTGCAGCTCGACGAAGCTCTTCACGGCCTGAAAGAGACCGTCGCGCAAGCCCGATTCGTGCGTACCGCCCGCCGGCGTCGGAATCAGGTTCACGTACGACTCGCGCGTGAGCGGCCCTTCCTCGCTCCACGCGACGACCCAAGCCGCGCCCTCGCCTTCGGCGAACGTGTCTTCGCTCGAACGCGAGCTTTCCGCGTAGCGCTCGCCCTCGAAGAGCGGAATCAGCAGATCGCTGCCGGCCATGCCTTCGAGCAGGTAGCCGCGCAAGCCGTCCTCATACTTCCAGCTTTGGCGCTCGCCGGTTTTCTCGTTGACGAGCACGACCTCGACGCCCGGCAGCAGCACCGCCTTCGAGCGCAACAGGCGCTGCAGCTCGCCCAACGGCAAGTTCGGCGAATCGAAGTACTTCGCGTTGGCCCACGCGGTCACGCGCGTGCCGGATTTCTTGTCGGCGCGGGCAGCGGCGCGCGTTTCGAGCGGCTTCACGACATCGCCGTTGGCAAAGCCGATCTCGGCAATCTTGCCGTCGCGCCAGACCGTGACGTCGAGCTGCGTGGAAAGCGCGTTCGTCACCGAGACGCCGACGCCATGCAGACCGCCCGAGAACGTATAGGCGCCGCCGGCGGCCTTGTCGAACTTGCCGCCCGCGTGCAGGCGCGTAAAAACGATTTCGACGACCGGCACCCCTTCGTCAGGATGCAGGCCGAACGGGATGCCGCGGCCGTCGTCTTCGACCGACACGGAACCATCCGTATGCAGCGTCACCGTGATTTGCTTGCCGTAGCCGCCGAGGGCTTCGTCGGAGG
>DATGHJ010000306.1:0-3127 GCA_035308085.1 Trinickia sp.
TGAAGCGCGACGCGATTCACGTCCATTACGGCCTGAACACGACGGACTTTCCGCTTGCCGAGCCGCAGGCGTGGCAGCCGCATGCACCGCTGCGGATCGCGGCGATCGGCAACGATCGCGATCGCGATTGGACCACGCTCGTCAAAGCGTTCGGCAACGAATCGCGCTATACGGTGCGGCTTGCGACGCGCCGCAAGATCCCGAAGGCGCTGCATGCATCGAACGTGCAGATCGCTCCCGCTTCCGGGCTTGCGAAGCAGCGCGAGCTATATGACTGGGCGGATATCGTCGTCGTGCCGCTGCGGCCGAACTACCACGCGTCCGGCATCACGGTCGTGCTGGAAGCGGCGGCGCTCGGCAAGCCGGTGATCGCATCGGACGTGGGCGGCCTGCGCGACTATTTCACCGCGCAGCAGGTCACCTACATTCCGCCGCACGACCCCGCCGCATTGCGCCGCGCCGCCGACGATCTCGCCGCGCATCCCGAGGCCGCGCTGCGCCGAGCGTGGGCGGCCGGCGCGCAATTGAGCGCGCGCCGCCTGACGACGCAGCATTTCGCGCAGCAGCACGTGCAGATCACGCGGGCGATGTTGGGCGAGCGCGGCGCTTCGGTCGCGCGCGGGCGTAAGAACGCAAGCGATGTCGCGATCGCCGAACGCGCCGCACCGATCGAGCGTCGCTAAGGTCCGCATGGCATGAGTACATCCAACCTCGCACGCAACTTCGGAGCCTCGTCCGGCGAAGCGAAAAGCGCGAAGCACACGAAAGCCGGCCTCTTCAGCGCCGAACCGAAGCACTGGGCGGCGCAGGCGATCCTGTGGTTCATCACGCTCGTCCTGATCGTCGCGCACCAGGGCACGGTGCTCACGCTCGCGTTCCCGGTGCTCGCGACGATGGCGGGCCTCTGGCTCTACTTCAAGAGCCCGGCGCGCTATGTCGGCTTCATGTGGTGGATGTGGTTCCTGAGCCCCGAAGTTCGGCGTCTGGCCGACTTCGCGAAGGGCGCCTTCACGCCGACGAGCCTGATCCAGATCGCGCCGCTCGCCGTGACGATGCTCTCCGGCCTCACGCTTGTGCGCCATTACCGCATCCTCGCGCAGCGCCGCGGCCTGCCGGTGCTCCTGGTCCTGCTCGGCCTCACGTACGCGTTCCTCGTCGGCGTGGTCTCGAGCGGGCCGCTCGCGGCTGTCTACGACTTGGCGAACTGGGTCTATCCGATCCTGATCGGCTTTCACATCATGGCCGACTCGCGCAACTATCCGCAGTATCGCGAGGCTATCCTCTCGGCGTTCGTCTGGGGGATGCTGATCATGGGCGTCTACGGCATGGTGCAGTTCTTCGTGATGCCGCCGTGGGACGCGCTGTGGATGCTCGGCTCGCAGATGAACTCGCAAGGCGACCCCGTGCCGTTCGGCGTGCGCGTGTTCAGCACGATGAATTCGTCGGGGCCGTTCGCGTTCGCGATGATGGGCTCGCTCGTCTTCATGCTCGCCGCCGCGCAGCGGATTCGCTGGCTCGCGGCAGCGGCGGGCTTCATCGCGTTCTGCTTGAGCCTCGTGCGCTCGACCTGGGGCGGCTGGGTGATCGCGGTCGTGATCCAGCTCGCGAAATCGAGCAACCGCGTGCGGGTTCGGATCATCATGAGCGCCATCCTGCTCGCCGGGTTGTGCGTGCCGCTGCTCGCGGTGGGGCCCGTCGCGGACCGCTTGTCGACGCGTCTGCAGACCGTCGCCAACCTGCACGACGACCAGAGCTACGAAGCGCGCAACCAGTTCTACGCGACGTTCGCGCAGACCGCGTTCACCGACGTCTCCGGCGAAGGCATGGGCGCGACGGGCACATCGACGAAGCTCTCGAACGACGGCGGCGAGCTCGGCAAATACGGCAATTTCGACAGCGGCGTGATGAACATCCCGTTCGTGCTGGGCTGGCCCGGCACGCTGCTCTATCTGTCCGGCATTGTCTGGCTGCTCGCGCGCGCGGTGCGCGCGTCGTTCGCGCTCGGCGACGACAAGTTCGCCGCCGCGTGCCTGAGCCTCGCGCTCGCGGTGTTCGCGATGCTCGTCTTCACCAATTCGCTCATCGGCACCGGCGGCCTGCTGCTGTTCATGAGCGTGTTCTTGCTGCTGTCCGCCGCGCACTGGCAGAAGATCCAGCGCGTGCGGCTATTACGGGGGAGTCTGTCAAATTGAGAGTCGCCATTGTTACGCACGTGGTACGTCATAACGACGGACAAGGCCGCGTCAACTACGAAATCGCGCGCGCCGCGCTCGAAGAAAATATCTCGGTGACGCTGGTCGCTTCGCACGTCGCGCCGGAATTGCTCGCGAATCCGCGTGTGCGCTGGGTGCCGATCCGCATCGGCCGCGGCTGGCCGTCGAATCTGCTGCGCCAGCAGGTATTTGCGTTGAAAAGCGCGCTGTGGCTCAAGAAGCATCGCGACGAATACGACGTGCTGCATGTGAACGGCTTCATCTCGTGGGCGCACGCCGACGTGAACACCGCGCACTTCGTTCACGGCGGCTGGTTCGCGAGCCCGTACTACCCGTTTGGATTGGCGAAGGGACCGTGGTCGGCTTATCAGTTCGTCTATACGGCGATCAACTCGCGGCTCGAACGCTGGGCCTATCAGCGCTCGCGCATGGTGACGGCGGTCTCGCAGAAGGTCGCCGCGGAGATCCGCAATACCGGCGTGCCCGCGCAGAAGGTCGGCGTGATCTACAACGGCGTCGATACCGAGACGTTCGCCGCGGCGCTCGGCGACCGCCGCAAGTTCGGCTTGCCGCAGGACGCGTTCTTGCTGCTGTTCGTCGGCGATTTGCGCACGCCGCGCAAGAACCTCGGCACCGTGCTGCAGGCGCTCACGCGCCTGCCCCAGCATGTTCACATCGCCGTGGCCGGCTATCTGCCGGGCAGCCCCTATCCGGACGAGGCGCGGGCGCTGAAGATCGAATCGCGCGTGCACTTCCTCGGGCTCGTGAAGGAGATGCCGGCTTTGATGCACTCGGTCGATGCGTTCGTGTTTCCGTCGCGCTACGAGGCGATGAGCTTGTCGCTGCTCGAAGCGATGGCGGCGGGCTTGCCGGTCGTGACCGCGCGCACGGCGGGCGGGGCCGAGATCATCACG
>DATGHJ010000307.1:0-6024 GCA_035308085.1 Trinickia sp.
CGCATGCGCAACAGCCGGGAGCCGCCGATTGGACGCGCGAGGCGTCGGCGGGCGTCGTGGGAGAGGTGTAGGTCCGACATGACACCCCCCGCTCATCGGATGTAACGGCAGCAACTCTGGGTGCCTTCATCGCTCCGCCAACGTTGGACGCTGGCGAGAGCAGGTCGAATCGTGAATCTTCGAGATGTCGTTTGCGAGGTAGCGTCGCGCGATATGGTCATGTCTCGTTCTCCCTATTTTGATTAATGAGAGAACGCAACTTAACCAACCCGATGATTGACGAGATATAGGAATAGTCCGAAATTCTGTGAAATCTTAGTGATGCTTGCTATTTCCACACACACGCCACCATCGCCCGCGCGAACGCGGGCTTACATCGCTCACCCTCCCCCCTTCGCATACAGCGTCGATTCACTAAACCCTTCCGCCGCCAGCACGCGCCCGACCAGAATCAGCGCGGTGCGCTCGATATTCGTCGACTGCACCTTGCCGACGATGTCCGCGAGCGTGCCCGTCACGCGTTCTTCGTCGGGCCAGCTCGCCCGGTAGATCACGGCAATCGGGCAATCGGCGCCGTAGTGCGGCTGCAGTTCGTCGACGATGCGTGCAAGGTGCCGCACGCCGAGGTGGATCGCCATCGTCGCGCGATGACGCGCCAGATCGGCGAGCTGCTCGCCCTCGGGCATCGTGGTCTTGGTTGCGTAGCGCGTGAGGATCAGCGTCTGCGAGACGTCCGGCAGCGTCAGCTCGCAGCCGAGCGCGGCCGCGCATGCGGCCGTCGCCGTCACGCCCGGCACGATCTCGTATGGAATGTTCAGCTCGCGCAGGCGCCGGATTTGCTCGCCGATCGCGCCGTAGAGCGATGGGTCGCCCGAGTGCACGCGCGCGACGTAGTGTCCTTTGCGGTGCGCATCGTCGAGCAACGCGACGATCTCGTCGAGATCGAGGTCAGCCGTGTTCACCACGGTCTCGGCGCGATGCCCCTCGAGCACCGCCTGCGGCACGAGCGACCCCGCGTACAAAATCACCGGGCAGGTCCGCACGAGACGCTGCCCTTTTACCGTGATCAGTTCGGGGTCTCCAGGACCCGCGCCGATGAAAAATACCGTCATGCAAAGCTCCGTGATGCAGTGAAGTGCTGTGATTGCTCGAGCGTTCTCGCGCGTGAGTGCGGCAACGCCCGCGTCATCGCAGCCACGCCTCGATCGCGGCCAACACGCTCTCGGGGCTGTCGAATTCGCGATCGGCGGCGGGCAGCGGCGGACGCCGCAGCATCACGACCGGCAGCCCCCGCTCGCGCGCGACGGCGAGTTTCGCTTCGGTCGCGCTGCCGCCGCTGTTCTTGCTGACGATGACGTCAATCGCTTGCGCATCGAATAGCGCGCGCTCGCCCGCTTCGGTGAACGGCCCGCGCGCGTCGATCACGTGCGAGCGCGCGTTGCCCGGATGCGCGTCGAGGCAGCGCACGGTCCAGAATTGATGCGCGGGAATCTCGTCGAGATGCGCGAGCGGTTCGCGGCCGAGCGTGAAGAGCGGGCGCGCAAACGGCGTGATTGCGTCAACGATACCGTCCCAATCGGCGACCGCGCGCCAGTCGTCGCCGGCTTGCGCCGCCCACGCAGCGCGACGCACGGCCCAGCACGGCACGCCGGCCGAATGGCTCGCGGCCACCGCGTTCGCGCTGATTTGCGACGCGTACGGATGCGTGGCATCCACCACGAGCCCGATGCCTTCGTCGCGCACGCAGCGCGCGAGCCCTTCGACTCCACCGAACCCGCCCACGCGGACCGCGCATGCCAGATCGTGAGGCACCTTGCCGAGCCCGGCGAGGCTGTAGACGTGTTCGCGCGAAAGCTGCCGCGCGATCCGCATTGCGTCACCGGTGCCACCGAGCAGCAGGATGCGCGCCGCCGTCATCGCGCGACTCCGACAATGTTGCCCTGGCGATCGATCGCGAACATCTCGACGGCGACTTCTGGCGGCACGATCTCGCGCGCGACGCGCAACGCGTGCGCGCACACGATGTCGCCGAGCGGCACACCTTCCCGCCGCGCGAGAATCAGCGCTTGCTGGCTCGTATTGGCGGCCCGCATCGCCTCTTGCAACTGAGCGAGCGCGCCGTGCTCCGCCGCCCAGGCGGCAAGCTGCTCCAAGTCGATGCTCGAATGACTGCTGTGCAAATCGAGGTGCCCCGCGGCGAGCTTGCTCAGCTTGCCGAAGCCGCCGCACATGCTGAGCTTGTCGACGGGCGCGCGGCGCAAGTGCTTGAACACCGCGCCGGCGAAGTCGCCCATCTCGATCAGCGCGATATCGGGCAGGCCGTAGTACGCACGCATTGCGTCTTCGCTCGCGTTGCCCGTGCACGCCGCAATGTGCCGGTAGCCGTTCGCGCGCGCCACGTCGATGCCTTGATGGATCGACGCGATATAGGCCGAGCACGAAAACGGCCGCACGATACCGGTCGTGCCGAGGATCGACAAGCCGCCGACAATCCCGAGACGCGGGTTCATCGTCTTCAGCGCGAGCGCCTCGCCGCCCTCGACGCCGATCGTCACTTCGAAGCCGCCCGCATAGCCGTGCTCGGCCGCAAGCCCGGCGAGGTGCTCGGTCATCATTTTGCGCGGCACGGGGTTGATCGCGGGTTCGCCGACGGCAAGCGTCAGCCCCGCGCGCGTGACCGTGCCGACGCCGGGCCCCGCGTGAAAACGCACGCCAGGTTCCGCCGATAGACGCACGCGCGCGAACACAACGGCGCCGTGCGTGACATCGGGATCGTCGCCCGCGTCCTTGACGGTGCCCGCTTCGGCGCCGCCCGTGGCACCTGCAGCCTCGTCGATCAGCCGGCAGTAAGTCAATGGCATCGGCACATGCCGGCCCTTGGGCAGCACGATTTCGGCGACCTCGCTGGCGATACCGGCAAGCAATAGGCGCGCAGCGGCGAGCGTTGTCGCCGTCGCGCAACTGCCGGTCGTATAGCCGCTTCTGAGCGGCGCGGCGTGTTCGGGGGTCTCGTCACGCATCGTGTTCGTCACGCATCGCGATTCGTCATGATTGATCGCGCGGCTTGGCGATGTCGAGGAGCGTGATCGGCAGCGCCGGCCGCCAGGTGTCGAAGCCGCCGAGCGGCTGAGCCTCGGCGACGGCGAGGCGCGTGAGCGTGCCGCCATGTCGCTCGCGCCACTGCGCGAGCACCGTTTCGCTTTGCAGCGTGACTGCGTTCGCGACGAGCCGCCCGCCGCCCGCGAGGCGCTGCCAGCAGATCTCGAGCACGCCCGGCACGGTCACGCCGCCGCCGATGAAGACGGCGTCGGGCGCAGGCAGGCGGTCGAGCGCGCCGGGCGCGCGACCCGCCACGAGCTGCAGCCCGGGGACGCCCAGCGCGTCGCGATTGTGTTCGATGAAACCGTGGCGCGCTGCGTTCGCTTCGATCGCGATGGCACGGCACGCCGGATGCGAGCGCATCCATTCGATGCCGATCGAGCCGCAGCCGGCGCCGACGTCCCACAGCAATTCGCCGGGGCGCGGCGCGAGACGCGCGAGCGTCATGGCACGCACGTCGCGCTTGGTCAACTGGCCGTCGTGAAGGTAAGCGTCGTCAGGCAAGCCGGGCGTCAGCGGCAAATTCAAGGCCCCCGGCGCGGCGCGGCATTCCAGGGCGACGAGATTCAAGGCGGCGATCGGCTCCGCCCCGGCCGTGCCGGCGCGATCGCGCCATGCGTCGGCGCGCGCTTCGGTCATGCGCTCTTGCGCGCCGCCCAAGTGCTCGAGCACGATCATGCGGCTCGGCCCGAAGCCGCGCGCGGCAGCCACCGCCGCAATTGCGGCAGGCGTCTCGCTATCGGCGCTCAATACGAAAAGACGCGCCCCGTGCCGGAGTTGCGCGTTCAAGGCGGCAAGCGGCCTGCCGACCAGCGATATCGCCGCCACTTCCTGCAGCGGCCACCCAAGTCGCGCCGCCGCAAGCGACAGCGACGACGGCGCGGGCAGCACGCGCAGTTCGTCCGCCGGCAACTGGCGAGCGAGCGTCGCGCCGACGCCGAACAGCATCGGGTCGCCGCTCGCGAGCACGCACACGGGCGCATGGCGATGTTCGAGCACGGGCGTGAGATCGAACGGACGCGGCCATGCTTCGCGGCGCGCGGCCAGACGCGCGGGCAGCATCGCGAGATGCCGCGCGCCGCCGAACACCACCGACGCGTCGACGAGCGCCCGCCGCGCCGCCCGCCCCAATCCGGCAAAACCGTCCTCTCCAATGCCTACCACGGTCAGCCACGCCGGCATCTGCCCATCCTCTCTTTCGATCTCGATTGAATCGCGTGCGGCATGCCTGGTGAGGGCCGCAGCGGGTTTGTGTGCGGAACAAGCCATGATACCGTGCGACCTTCCGTTGACGTTCGCCTCCGCCATCACGGTTTTGTATCTGTCGATCTACGATCCGCAGCCACCTGAATAGATATACAATGCGCCGATGTATATCCAAAGGAGAAGCCATGCAAGTGTCCAAATGGGGAAACAGCCTGGCAATCCGCCTCCCGGCCATCGTCGTGGAGGCGCTTGAGTTGCGCGAAGGCGACGATGTCGAGATCGTCATTGCGGGTCCGCGCGAGTTCCAGCTGAAAAAAAAGCCGACTGCACACGAATTTCTCGAGCGGCTGCGGCAATATCGCGGCAAGCTGCCCGCCGATTTCACCTTCAGCCGCGACGAGGCCAACAGTCGTGACTAAAGCATTTTTCGACAGCAACGTCGTTCTCTATCTGCTGTCGGGGGACGCGTCGAAAGCCGACTGTGCCGAAGCATTGATCGCCGAAGGCGGAATGATCAGCGTGCAGGTCTTGAACGAAGCCGCTAATGTCATGCGACGCAAGTTGGCGATGTCGTGGCACGAAACCAACCAGGTCATCGAGGCGATTCGCGCCGTATGCGCCGTAGAATCCGTGACCGTCGATACTCATGACGCCGGCCGTCGAATTGCCGAACGGTACGGCTTATCGGTGTACGACGCGATGATCGCCGCGGCCGCGCTTCTTGCTGGATGCGACACGCTTTTCTCTGAGGATATGCAGCACGGCCTGGTGATCGACTCACAGTTGCGCATCAAGAATCCGTTTTCCAGTGGGACATGAAGCACAACCGTCTTACCAAGAGAAAACGCCCGTGATCCATTACCGCACTCGCAACGAGAGATCCACGCCCGAGCGCGCGGAAGACGACCCTGCGTCGTTCGCGCGTCAGACGGCCTGCCCCGGGCTCGCGCGCATCGTGGCCGCGCTCGATGGCGGAATCTGCCGGGTCAAACTGGCGTGCGGCGAGTTGAGCGCCAAGCAGGCTTGTGCGCTTGCGGACGCTGCCGATCATTACGCCTCAGGCGTCATCGAAGTCACCAATCGGGCGAATCTGCAATTGCGCGGCGTGCGCTCGGGCCATGAAAGCGCGCTGACGCAAGCGCTTGTCGACGCCGGCCTCGGGCCCGATGGTCAATCAGAAGCTTGTAGATCGACGGATCAAACCTCACGATCGATCGCAAATTCGGCCACGAACTCGGCCACGACCCTCGCGGCCGACGACGTCCGCAACATCATGGTCAGCCCGACGGCCGGCCGAGATCCGCAGGCGTTGATCGACACGACCGCTCTCGCGCGCGACATCCTCGAACGGCTGCGAACCGACACGCGCCTTCACGCGCTGTCCGCGAAGTTCGCGCTGCTGCTCGACGGCGGCGAGCGCCTCGCGATGCTCGACCATCCGCACGATATCTGGCTCGCAGCGATGCCCTCGGCAAACGTCGAAGCTCCACGGTTCGCGTTCGGCCTCGCGGGCTGCCCGCCGGTTGCAGGCAACGGCGACGCGAGTTGCGACGTGACTCGCGCCGCACTCGCAGCCGTCGAGGCGCAACACGCCGGCGCACTGGTCGCCGCGCTCCTGCACACGTTCCTCGATCTCGCCGCGCCGGACATGACTCGCATGCGCGATCTGCTCGGCGTTCGCTGCGCCGACGAATTGATGCGGCACGTCGAATCACGCAT
>DATGHJ010000308.1:0-4170 GCA_035308085.1 Trinickia sp.
CGGCGCGCGGCCTCCGCAAAGCCCAGATCGTGCGCCGAAAGACCATATTCGGCGATCTTCTGGCGGATTTCAGCGATCACGTTTCCGACTTCAGTGCGCCGGGCATCATCTGCCTGAGCCTGCAACTTGGCGATTTGCGCCTTCAGTTCCGCGTATTGAGACATGTTGGCCTCCCTCTTATGTGCACGTCATTTGTCCCGAGATTAGTCGTAAAGAACGCAACTAGCAATGCGCAATTCACCCAGTCTTACCACAAATCATCTGATAATTATTAAGGATCGTTACGCTACTGCGGAAAGCCCCCAATTAGGAAATTATCAGATCGAACGAATTGTTATTTAACAATTGTCGACTACCGCGCAGACAAATTGACGATAACGACCTGTCAATGCGGATTAGCGAATGGCGTTAATTGTACTCGCTCGTCCCGCCGACTCATTAGGATACCGTATCGGTTACCCTGGCCGATGACGGTTTTGAGCAGGGTTTCACGCGCTGCTAGAATCGTCCGACTTCGAATGGCTCGCCAAGGTGGTTGGAAATGAATCTTTCGCGCGGATACATCACGGGTTTTCTATGTGCCGGCATCGCCTTGTGCGCCGGCTTGCTCGCGCCGCGCGCGAGAGCCGCAGAGGCCGCCGGTGGCGACATCGAAACGCTCGTCTTCGTGCGGCATGGAGAAAAACCCGCGCAAGGCTATGGCCAGCTCGATTGCCAAGGCTTGAACCGCGCACTCGCGCTGCCCGCGGTGATCGCCGCAAAATTCGGCAAACCGGACGCGATTTACGCGCCGGACCCAGGCGAGCAGAAGAAAGATGGCGGCCACCTGTATTACTACGTTCGTCCGCTCGCGACCATCGAGCCGACGGCAATTCAATTCGGCATGCCCATTCAGACGCCGTACGGCCTGTCCCAGATCGACAAGCTCGAACGCACGCTCGTCGCGCCCGACTATCGCGGCAAGCTCGTCGTGATCGCCTGGGAGCACAAGCTGATCGAAAAACTCGTGCGCGACATGCTGGCGGCCCACGGCGGCAACGCGAACGACGTCCCGCATTGGCAAAGCGCCGATTTCGACAGCATCTATATCGTGAAGCTCGACTGGCGAAGCGCCACGCCGCGCGCGAGCTTCAAGCACGAGCAGCAAGGGCTCGAGGGACGTTCGAAGGATTGTCCGTGCGCGGCATTGCCCGCCGCTTCCGATACGGCGTCGACCCCGGCGGCAACGGCCGCGGCGTCAAATTGAATTGGTGTGGGGATGGGCGCTGCTACGACGCGATCTCGTCCTCCATCGAAAACAGCTTGCGCAGCTGATGCGCGACGCCGGCTTCGAAGTTATTGCCGATGCGCGGCACTTGCGGCAAACGCGCCATCAGGTCTGGATTGGCGTTATTCATCATGAACGGGTGACCGGCGGTTTCGAGCAGATCGATGTCGTTCATGTTGTCGCCGAACGCGACGCACCTCGACGCGTCGGCGCCGAGCCGCTCGAGCACGAATTGCAGCGCGCGCCCCTTTGAAACGTTCGACGTCATCACTTCGAGGCAATCGGGCAGCGAGTAGGTGACGTAGAGCGCGTCGCCGAATTCGCTTTCGAGATTCGCTTCCACTCGCGCGAGATCGTCCGGTTCGCCGATGTAGAGCACCTTGGCGATATCGGCGCCGTCGTGCGCCAGCGTATCGATGACCTCGTAGCGGAACCCCGAATCTTGATGGAACGCGAGCAACTCGGGCGCGTCGCGGTCGATCAGCCAGGCTTTGTCGGCAAACAGGTTGACGATGATGCGGCCGTGCGCGCCGGCGATCTCCGGCTGCACGAGCCGGCGCACCGTAGCGGGAGGCAGATCCCGTGCGTGGATCATCGTGTCGTCGGGCGCGTGCACGCGGGCGCCGTTCGAGGTAATCAAATGCGGCCGAATGCCCAGGATGTCGCGGATGCCAGCCACGTCGCAATAGTGGCGCCCCGTCGCTATGACGAAATGCACGCCGTCGTCCGCAAGCTTGCGAACCGTCGCCACCGTGAACGGGTCGAGTTGGTGGTCGCTATTGAGCAGGGTTCCGTCGAGATCGGTGGCGATGACTTTGTACATGGCTAGGCAAGGGCGGCTGCGGCGAAAGTCCTATTTTATCGCCGCTTGGCGCGACGGCCGGATGACACCCGCCGAACGTGCCGCTCTGCCCCCGCATCGACTCATGGCCTGGCCGCCTGCGCGGCGCGCGCCGCTTCACGGTGCGCGAGGCGCAGCGCCCCGTGCACCGAATCCGAAAGCGGCGCACGCAGCCGCACGCGATGCGATGGCGGCACGAACGGTGTCAAGGGTTCGGCGAGCCCGCCGCAGAGGGCGACGGGCAACTGCGCAGCCGGATCGAGCGCGTCGATCAGGTTGGCGATGTCAGCACCGGCCTGCGCAAGCAAACCGGCGGCAAATGGATGCGTCCGATGCTCGAGCACGAGCGGCGCCAGGCTCGCGTAGGCCGTTTGATTCGCCGCGCAGAGCCAAACGACGAGGCTGTCGCGATCCTGCGCGCCGGTGCGCGCGAGCAAAGCCTGCGAGAACGCATCCGGCTGCGTGCGGCCATCGAGCGAGCGCTGAGCGTGGACGACCGCGCGCACGCCGAGCCAGGCACCGCTCGCCTCGTCGCCCGACGGAAATCCATAGCCGCCGGCGATGCGGCAAGCGCCCTTTTCATCGAGCGCCGCCGCGACGCTGCCGGTACCTAGCGCGACGATCACACCGGGCGCGCCATCATGCGCGCCGACCAGCGTCGTGTACGCATCGCTCTCTATCACCAGCGCGGCGAGCTTGGGCGCGTGCGCGACGAAGGCCGCGAGCCAGTCGCGGTTGTTCACGCCGGCAAGCCCGCATGCGAGTGCGCAACGCGACCAATCCAGCGCTGCGCCCGTTCGCTCGAACGCCTGCGTAACCGCGGCTTCGATCGATTGCCAAGCGCGCTCCACCCCGAGGCCCAGCCCCGACGAGCCGCCCGTGCCCTGCGCCATTTCGACGCCGTGCGCGTCGGCCAGGACGACTCGCGTGCCCGTACCGCCGCCGTCGACGCCGATCAGAAAATCATGCCTGTCCATCATCTATTCGCTCGAGAAGAAAACGTTGAGTGCGAGGTTATCCGCTTCGCCGCCGCGCGCCAATCGGCCGAACGGCCTAGTTGTCGCGCGACACCGATACGCTATCCTTGGCGCGAGACTCTCGGCGCAAACCGCATCAGAAATCAAATCGAGGCACGCAAATGACAGAGCAGACGCACCGTTGCCACTGGGCGAAAAGCGAAGCGGATCAGCATTATCACGATACCGAGTGGGGCGTGCCTTCGCGCGACGACCGACACCTGTTCGAAATGCTCGTGCTCGAAGGCGCGCAAGCCGGGCTGTCATGGTCGACGATTCTCAACAAGCGGGAAGGGTACCGGCGCGCTTTCGTGGACTTCGATGCCGATGCCGTCGCGCGCTTCACGCCGAAGAAGGTCGAAGCGCTCATGCAGGACACGAGCATCGTGCGCAATCGGGCGAAGATCGAAGCCGCCATCCTCAACGCGCGTGCAGTCCAGCAGATTCGCGCCGAACACGGCTCGCTGGCGAACTTCGTCTGGTCGTTCGTCGACGGTGTGCCGATTCAGAACCGTCACACGTCGTATAAAAACGCGCCCGCTTCGACCGAGATTTCCGACGCGCTCAGTAAGGCGCTCAAGCAGTACGGCTGCAAGTTCGTGGGATCGACGATCTGCTACGCGTTCATGCAGGCGGTGGGAATGGTGAACGACCACGAAGTCGATTGCATCTGTCACGACCGGTGCGCGGCGCTTGGAAAAAAGGGGCGCAAGCGCGTAAGCGCCTAAGCCTGGCGGCGCTGGAGCGCCCGCGAAGCTGGCGCCGCGACGAAGTCCTCGCACCGTTCACGGTCCACCCGATTCGTTCGCACCCGGTTTGTGTTTTCGCAACACCCACCACGGCGCGCGCCGCCGCTAGGGAAAATCCGGAAACGCGTCCGCCGGATCTGGCGCCGGGCGGCGGCGAACCTTGTCGGGTAAGGTTCAACGCCCAGTCGATGCCCTCCACCCCACCGGCGCACGCGGTCAAAAGTGCGAACTCGCCTAAAAAATGTCTTCTTTTTTACCGATCGAAGCGTTATACCCGCACGTATAAGACAACAAACG
>DATGHJ010000309.1:0-4462 GCA_035308085.1 Trinickia sp.
GACTGATCCTTGATCGGCCCCGTGAACACGTCCCACTTGCCGCCGGCCAGTTCATCGCGCTTCGCCGCCACCTGCTTCTGCGCATCAGCCGGAATCGCCGACGTGTTCAGGTCTTCAAGATTGACAGCCTTCTGCGGAATGCCCCACCACACCGGATCGTTCTTCCACTTGCCGTCCAGCACCTGCTGAATAGCCGCGTTGTAATACACGCCCCAGTGCGCGACCACCGAACCGAGGTGCGCATCAGGACCAAACTTCTTCATGTCCGAATCCCAGCCGAACGCATGCACGTGCTTTTCCGATGCGGTCGCGAGCGTCGCGCTCGAATCGGTGTTTTGCAGCAGCACGTCCGCACCCTGGCCGATCAGCGTTTCAGCGGCCTGCTTTTCCTTGCCCGGATCGAACCAGCTGTTGATCCAGATGACCTTCGTATGAATCTTCGGATTCACCGAGCGCGCGCCGAGCGTGTACGCGTTGATGTTGCGCACGACCTCGGGGATCGGCACCGATGCGACGAAGCCGAGCGTGTTCGTCTTCGTCACGTAGCCCGCGGCGACGCCCGCGAGGTACGCGCCCTGGTACATGCGCACGTCATAGGTGCCGAAATTCGCCGCCTTCTTGTAGCCGGTCGCGTGCAGGAACACGGTGTCGGGGAAATCCTTCGCGACCTTCAGCTCGAAGTCCTGATAGCCAAAGCTCGTGCCGATGATGATCTTGTTGCCCTTGCTCGCGAGATCGCGGAACACACGCTCCGAGTCCGCCGATTCCGGCACGTTCTCGACGCGCGTGATCTTGATCTTGTTGCCGAACTTCGCCTCGGCTTCCTTCGAGCCCGCATCGTGCGCAAAGGTCCAGCCCGCGTCGCCAGGGTTGCCGAGGTAGACGAACGCCACGCCCGGCACGTCGGCGGCTCGAGCGCCTTGCGCGAGCGCACCGCCGAAGGCGAGCGCCGCGGCCGCGGCGAAGGTGGTCAGCACTTTTCTTCTCATTGGGATTCTCCAGTCGTGTGATTGATGTGCGAAAGGGTTGGAAAACTCAGCGATCCAAGGCGCGTCTCTTGCTCAGCTAGTCGCAAAGAACGGCTTGCCGAGCGACGCCGGCGCATTCAGCTTGATCGTGTTCGGATTGCGCGAAATCACGGCGAGCACGACGACGGTCGCGAGGTACGGCAGCATCGCGAGAAACTGCGTCGGCACCGGCACACCGATCGCTTGCGCGTAGAACTGCAGGCCCATCACCGCGCCGAACAGGAGCGAGCCGATCAAGAGGCGCCCGGGCCGCCACGTCGAGAACACGACGAGCGCGAGCGCGATCCAGCCGTAGCCCGCCGTCAACTGCTCCTGCCATAGATGCAGGTAGACGATCGAGTAATAGCCGCCCGCGAGACCCGCCATGCCGCCGCCGAACAGCACCGCGCCGTAGCGCACGCCGATCACGGGAAAGCCGACCGAATGCGCGACCTGTGGCGACTCGCCGACGCTGCGCAACACGAGCCCGGCGCGCGTGCGATAGAGAAACCAGCCGACCACGCCGAACATCGCGAACGCGAGATAGCCGAGCGGCGTCAGGCTGAAGAACGCGGGCCCGAGCACGGGAATCTGCGAGAGACCCGGAATCGGCCAGACCTCGATCGTCGCGCGCACCGCCGCCGACGTATAGGGCTTGCCGACGTAGGCCGACAAACCAATGCCGAAGATCGTCAGCGACAGGCCCGTGGCGACCTGATTGGCGAGCATAGTGAGCGTGAGGAAGCCGAACAGGAGCGCCATCGCGACGCCCGCCGCGATGGCCGCGACGACCCCGAGCCACGGGCTGCCCGTGATGGCGGTGACCGCATAGCCGCTGACGGCGCCCATCAGCATCATCCCTTCGACGCCTAAATTAAGCACGCCGGACTTTTCGGCGACGAGCTCGCCGACGCCGGCGAGCATCAACGGAATCGCGGCGATGACTGCGGTCGAGGCGAGCGTGCTGGCTTGTTGAATATCCATGTCGGGAGTCGGGTTCTTGATTGATCGTATCGGGTGCTGTGAACGGTGGTGGTCGTAGCACGTGACTTGTGTCAGCGGGCCGCAGCCGCTGTTCTGCGGCGTACACGGTAGTTGACGAACAAGTCCGCGCCGAGCAGGCAAAACAGCAAGAGGCCCTGGAACACGCCGCTCAATGCTTGCGGCAATTGCAGCGAGGTCTGCACCGATTCGCCGCCGAGATACAGGAGCGCCATCAAGAGGCTCGCGAGCACGATGCCGACCGGATGCAACCGCCCGACAAACACGACGATGATCGCCGTGAAGCCGTAGCCCGGCGACCACGTCGCCTGCAACTGGCCGATGGGGCCCGCAATCTCGCCCATTCCCGCGAGACCCGCGAAGCCGCCGCTGATCAGCAGCGATGTCCAGATCGTCTTCTGGTCCGAGAAACCCGCGTAGCGCGCGGCAAGCGGCGCGAGACCGCCCACGTTCATCCGGTACCCGGCGAAGCTCTTGCGAATGAAGATCCACACGAGCGGGATCGCGATCAGCGTGAGGAAGATCGATGCGTTCAGGCGCGTGCCGCGCAGGACATGCCAATGCCAGTCGCCGCCGAACGTCGGGTAGAGCGCGTCACCCGAAAACATTTCGGAGAGCGGGAAGTTCATTCCTTGCGGATCGCGCCACGGGCCGCTCACGAGGTAGATCAGGAGCTGCGTCGCGACGTAGGTGAGCATCAGGCTCGTCAGGATTTCGCTCGTGTTGAAGCGGCTTTTGAGGAACGCGGGAATCGCGGCCCACACCATGCCGCCGACGATGCCCGCAAGCATCATCAGCACGAGAATCCACCAGCCAGTCGATTGATCGAAGTAGATCGCGACGCCGCTCGCCGCGATGCCGCCGAGCAGCATCTGCCCTTCGGCGCCGATGTTCCAGACGTTCGCGCGGTAGCCGATTGCAAGACCCAAGCCGATCAGGCATAGAGGCGACGCTTTGAGCAGCAGTTCGGACCAGCCGTTCACGTTCGACAGCGGATCGATGAAGAACGCACGCATCGCATCGACCGGATCTTTGCCGACGAGGCCGAAGATCAGAAAGCCGATCACAAGCGTGAGGAGCGCGGCAATCAGCGGCACCGCGATCTGCATGTTGCGGGACGGCGCGGTGCGCGCTTCGAGTTGATAGGGGAAGTGCATGGTTCGGTCTAGGTAGCGTGTCGTTATCTCTATCGTGGCGCTGTGGCGCTTGCCGCCGCGCATCTGCGTGATGCATGGCGACGAGCGCTACGCATGCGCCGGCTCTTCCGCCGGCGGAGGCATGGCGCCGCCCTGGCCGTCGAATAGACCTGCCATCCAGAGGCCGATTTCCTCGGCGTTCGTCTCGCCGGTCTTGCGCGACGGCGACAGGCGACCGCGCGCGAGCACGGCGATCCGGTCGCAGATGTCGAACAGCTCGTCGAGTTCTTCGGAGATCACGAGCACCGCGACGCCGCGCGCCGACAAGTCGAGCAACTGCTGCCGGATGAACGCCGACGCGCCCACGTCGACGCCCCAGGTCGGCTGCGCGACGACGAGCACCTTCGGCGCCTGCAGCATCTCGCGCCCGACGATGAACTTCTGCAAGTTGCCGCCCGAGAGCGACTGCGCGAGCGCATCGGGCCCGCCGCAGCGCACGTCGAACGCCTGAATGCAGCGCTCGGCAAAGCCGCGCATCGCCTTCGCGCTGATCCAACCGGAGCGCACCATCTGCTGGCGGTGTCCGGTGAGCAACGCGTTCTCGGCGAGCGACATCGCGGGCACCGCGCCGCGCCCCAGGCGCTCCTCCGGCACGAACGCGAAACCGAGCTTGCGCCGGCCGCCCGCGCCGAGCTTGCCTGCGGGCTCGCCGCAGATCGTCACCGCAGCGGCCTTCGCCCCGCCGAGTTTTTCGCCCGAGAGCGCCGCGAGCAATTCCGCCTGCCCGTTGCCCGACACACCAGCGATGCCGAAGATCTCGCCCGCGTGGACATCGAACGAAACGTTGTCGAGCGACGTGCCGAACGGATCGTCGCTTGCGACCGACAATTGCTTCACGCCCAACAGCACATCACCCGGCTGATGCGGACGGCGCGTGTAGTCGGGCAGCGAGTGTCCGACCATCAACTGCGCGAGCGACGCATGCGTCTCGTGGCGCGGCTTCACGTTGCCGGTCACGCGCCCGCCGCGCATCACGGTGGCCGTGTCGCAAAGCTCCTGAATCTCGTCGAGCTTGTGGCTGATGTAGAGGATGCTGCAGCCTTCGGCCGCGAGCCGCCTGAGCGTCTCGAAGAGCTTGCGCACCGCTTGCGGCGTGAGCACCGAGGTGGGCTCGTCCATGATCAGCAGGCGCGGGTTCTGCAGCAGGCAACGCACGATCTCGACGCGCTGCCGCTCGCCCACGGTGAGGCTATGCACGTGGCGCTGCGGATCGATATCGAGCCCGTACTCGGCCGACACCTCCTTGATGCGCTTGCC
>DATGHJ010000310.1:0-3813 GCA_035308085.1 Trinickia sp.
GGCGTCGCGCTGAGCGAGGTAATCGTTGACGGTCACGACGTGCACACCGCGGCCCGACAGCGCGTTCAGGTACGCCGCAAGCGTCGCGACGAGCGTCTTGCCTTCGCCCGTGCGCATTTCGGCGATCTTGCCGTAGTGGAGCACCATGCCCCCGATCAGCTGCACGTCGAAGTGGCGCATCTTGAGCACGCGGCGGCTCGCTTCGCGGCAGACGGCGAACGCCTCCGGCAGCAGCTTGTCGAGCGCTTCGCCACTTGCTACGCGCTGGCGAAACTCCCCCGTCTTCGCGCGCAATTGGTCGTCCGTCAGCTGCTCGATCTGCGTCTCGAGCGCGTTGATCGCCTCGACGGTTTTTTGATACTGCTTGACGAGGCGCTGGTTGCGGCTGCCAAAGATTTTTTGGAGAAAACCGGTGGTCATCGGATCGGGTTTGCGTCGCGGCTTCGGCGGGAGCACAACGGCGTGCGCCCGGGTTCGGAGGGCCTCGGCGGCTTATTCCATGAATGAATTCGAATCGGGCATTTTATCACGCGGGGATGCTTCCGCCTGCGCCCCCGGCTAGACAGCCGGGTCCGCGCCGGTCCTTGCTCGCTCACGCCGCGACGCCGGCGATTGCGCGCCCCGCGCGCGGTACAATGCGCGCATCGTCGCACGCATACGCCGCGACTGGGTGACACGAGTGTGAAATGAGCCGCTTTTCGTCGTTTTCAAAGCCGTTTGGGCCGCCGCGGCCACAACCGGTCGCCGAGGTTCTGACCCGCACCGATGCATTCGCCGCCCTGCGCGCGGGCGTCGAGCAAATTGCCGCGCTCGAACGTGATCTCAAGCAACTGTTGCCCAGTTATTTGGCGACGAGTGTCGAACCGGGCTTTATCAAGGACGGAGTCCTGTCCCTCTTTGCCGCGCACAACGCGCTCGCTGCCCGTCTGCGGCATCTCGAACCGACGCTGCTCTCTGAACTTCAGCAACGCGGCTGGGCCGTCAATACGCTGAAAGTGCGCGTGCGGCCCCAGCCGGCAAAGGAGCCGCCGCCCATCAAGCAGGCGCGCATGACGCCGGCAGGCGCCGACGCGCTGCGCGAATTGAGCGAAACGCTCTCCCCATCCCCCTTGCAAGCGGCGCTCGCGAAGATGGCCGCACGCCATCGGAAACCGCGCGGCGAAAAAAAATGAGCGGCCCGTTGGGACCGCTCACTTCTTGATCTGCGTCAGAGGCGCCGCTCGAACGCAAGCGCCGCAATCACAACAATCAGGCAAACGCCGTCTGCGCCTCGTAACCGAAGCCGCGCGGGGCGTGCTTCACGTCGTCGAACGTGACGAGTTCGTACGCATCCTCATGCGCGAGCAACTCGCGCAACAGCGCGTTGTTCAAGCCGTGGCCCGACTTGTACGCCGTGTACGACGCCAGCAGCGGATGGCCGACCACGTACAAATCACCGATCGCGTCGAGCATCTTGTGCTTCACGAACTCGTCGTCGTAACGCAGGCCGTCGTTGTTCAGGATGCGGTACTCGTCGAGCACGATCGCGTTATCCATGCTGCCGCCGCGCGCAAGGCCCAACTCGCGCATCATCTCGACTTCGTGCGCGAAGCCGAACGTGCGTGCCCGCGCGATGTCGCGGACGTACGAGGTGTTGGCAAAGTCAACTTCCAGCGCCTGGCCGGTCTTATCGACGGCCGGGTGGCGGAAATCGATCGTGAACTTGAGCTTGAAGCCGAAGTACGGATCGAGTCGGGCAAATTTGTCGCCATCGCGGATCTCGACCGGTTTCGTGACCTTGATGAATTTCTTCAGCGCGTTCTGCTCTTCGATGCCGGCCGACTGGATCAGGAACACGAACGATGCCGCGCTGCCGTCCATGATCGGGATTTCCTCGGCGGTCACGTCGACGTAGAGGTTGTCGATGCCGAGACCCGCGCATGCCGACATCAGATGTTCGACCGTCGAGACCCGCGCGCCGTCCTTCTGCAACACCGAAGCAAGACGCGTATCGCCGATCGACATCGCCGACGCCGGGATATCGACGGGCGTGGGCAGATCCACGCGCGAAAACACGATGCCCGTGTTTTCGGCGGCGGGGCGAAGCGTCAAGTCGACCTTGCGGCCGGAATGCAGGCCGATGCCGACCGTCTTGACGATCGATTTGATAGTGCGTTGCTTCAGCATGGTGATTTCTATTCGATTGAGAATCCCAATCGGGATTTTGATGCCATAGGTCGGATTATACTCCATTCGCTTCGCTGCAGCGCGGAATGGACGTTTCAAACTGTTTCTTCGAATTACCCGCTCGAGAATGCAGAGCGGGCCGACACCCGGAATGGAGGCATTTCCGGTGCCGGCCCGTGTTACGGCCTGTCATAAAACTCAGATCAAGCGTTGCCCGAGGGCAACGCCCGGAGGCTTCATGACGGGCTCAGCGTGGCAAGGATGCTGGCCGCATCGCTGACTTCGAACTTGCCGGGTGCCTCGACGAAGAGCGCCTTGACCACACCGTCGTCGACCACCATGGCGTAGCGCTGGGAACGGATTCCCATGCCCCGCGCCGACAAATCCTGCTCCAGACCGAGCGCTCGAGTGAAAGCTGCGCTTCCGTCCGCCATCATGCGCACCTTGCCCGCGGTGTGCTGATCGCGTCCCCAAGCGCCCATCACGAATGCATCGTTGACGGACACGCACCAGATTTCGTCGATGCCGGCCGCAAAAAAGCGCTCGGCATGCTCGACATAACCCGGCACGTGCTTGGCCGAACACGTCGGCGTGAACGCGCCCGGTAATCCGAAGATCACCACGCGCTTGCCCGCCGTCAGTGCCTGCACCTCGAAGCCGTTCGGCCCGAGGGTGCAGCCCGCACGCTCGTCTTCGACGAACTCGAAGAGCGTTGCGCCAGGCAGCTTGTCGCCCACTTGAATCATGCTCGATCCTTCACATCGATGCTGTGCTCATCGACCTGCTCGTTACCGCACTTGCTGCTCGCAAGAAAACGCAGGGCCGCCCCAAGTATCTTGCTCCCCCTCGGGGGCCTGTCGCACAGCGACAGGTCTGGGGCCGTCACCACCGCGCATTATTGCGCGTTTTCCCGCATTGCGCTTGGTGCGCTGTAAAGCTTACGCCGACAACCCGGCCACCCGCGCTTCAATTACGCTGCGGGCACCTGTCCCGACCGCTCGTCCCAAGGGACGCGGCCTGTTTCGCCGTTGCCGTTCGCCGCGCCTTGCTCTTCCTTCGCTTGGCGCGTCGGATCACCGCCGCGCGCCGCCGCGAACGCCCGAGCCTCGCGCGATCAGTCCGCCTGCTTGCGCAGGAACGCCGGGATGTCGTACGTATCGACACCCTTTTCCTGCAGCGCCTGCACGTGCGATGCTGCCGTTTCGCGCGAGTTGCGCCACACGGCCGGCGTGTCGAGCGCGCCGTAATCGGCGGCATGCGCTTGCGCCGGAGCGTAGCCGTGCTGCATCGTGCTGATCGGCTGGTTGTCGGTGCCGGTGCGCAAGAGCGTCATCGGTGCCGACTGCTGCTTTTTCGCGGCACGGCCAAGGCCCGTTGCAACGACCGTCACGCGCAGCGCGTCGCCCATTGCATCGTCGTACACCGCGCCGAAGATCACGGTTGCGTCTTCTGCAGCATAGCTCTTGATGGTGTTCATCACTTCGCGCGTTTCCGACAGACGCAGCGAACGGCTCGACGTGATGTTGACCAGCACGCCGCGCGCGCCGGACAGATCCACCCCTTCCAGCAGCGGGCTGGCCACAGCCTGCTCGGCAGCCAGACGCGCGCGATCGACACCGGCAACCGTCGCCGTGCCCATCATCGCCT
>DATGHJ010000311.1:0-6313 GCA_035308085.1 Trinickia sp.
GAGTACTCGTGCCGAGGCGCGCTTCGAGCTGCTGATATTGGGCGTCGACGCGCGGCCCGATTTGCGCGACGAGCTCGGCGCTCTTGGGCGTCAGCGTCACGACGAGCTTGCGCTGGTCGGCAAGCGGGCGCATGCGCCGGATCAGGCCGTCACGCTCCATGCGCTCGAGTACGCCGGTCAGGCTCGGGCTCAGGATGCAGCATAGTTTGGCGATCTGGCCTGCCTCGAGTTCGCGTGACGGCTGCGCATCGAGCGTGCGGATGATGCGCCATTGCTGCTCGGTCAGCGAAAACTCGTTGAGGATCGGGCGGAACATGCCCATCAGCGTTTCGCGCGCTTGCAGAAGCAGCATCGCGAGATTGCGGTGGTCGAACTGGCGGGTCATGGTTTCAGAAGGAAAGGCGATCCCGAAATCTTATCAGGGACCCCGCATGCCGAATAGCGCGGCCAACTATCTGCAGATTCACTTGCATATGGTTAACATATTAATTAATATGTTCCGGCAGCCCATCGTGCCGATGAGTTGCCGATGAGTTGCCGATGAGTTGCCGATGAGCAAGGAGTCAAGCCGATGAGACTTTCTGTCGTGACCGACCAGGCCGGGCGCACGCCGCACGGCGAGGTTGAGCTGAAAAGCGTCTATGGGGCGCTCTTGAATTTCCGCAGCGCGCTCGCCGCGCTGGGCGACGCGGTCAACGCGGCGCCGTACGGCAAGCCGCCGCAAGCGCCGATCCTCTATATCAAGCCCGCGAACACGCATGCGCACGACGGCGCCTCGGCCGTCGTGCCTGGCGGCTTCGACGCGCTCGAAATCGGCGCGACGCTCGGCGTCGTGTTCGGCCGCCGCGCCACGCGCGTGGCGGCCGCCGACGCGCTCGGCTACGTGCTCGGCTACACCGTCGTCGCCGACCTTAGCGTGCCGCATCCGAGCTACTACCGCCCGGCCGTGCGCTTCAAGTGTCGCGACGGCTACTGTCCGATTGGCCCGTGCGTGGTTGCGCGCGACGCGGTACGGGATCCCGACCATCTCTCGCTCACGGTGCGCGTGAACGGCGAAACACGGCTGGAAACGAATACGAGCGACCTCGTGCGTCCCGTCGCGCAACTGATCGCCGACGTGACGTCGTTCATGTCGCTCGATGCCGGCGACGTGCTGCTGATCGGCGTGCCGGCCAACGCGCCGCGCGCCCGCGCCGGCGACAAGGTCGAGATCGCCATCGGCGAAGTGGGCACGCTTACGCATACGCTCGTGGCGGAGAAGCACGACGCCCCCCGGGAGGTACGATGAAAACGGCACGTGTGGTATTCAACGGCGCGGTGCATACCGCCACGCCCGCGGGCGACGAACTGATTCGCCTCGACACCGGCCGCGTGCTCGACGAGCGCGAAGTGATTTGGCTGCCGCCCGTCGAGCCGCGCACGACTTTCGCACTAGGTCTGAACTACGCCGATCATGCGAAGGAACTCGCGTTCAAAGCACCCGATGAGCCGCTGATTTTCCTGAAGGGCTCGAACACGTTCGTCGGCCATCGCGCGCGAACCGTGCGCCCCGTCGACGCGACCTACATGCACTACGAGTGCGAACTCGCGGTGGTGATCGGCAAGACGGCGCACGGCGTGTCGCGTAAGGACGCCTACGAGTACGTGCGCGGCTACACCGTCGCGAACGACTACGCGATCCGCGACTACCTCGAGAACTACTACCGCCCGAATCTGCGCGTGAAGAACCGCGATACGTGCACGCCGTTCGGTCCGTGGCTCGTCGATCGCGACGACGTGCCGGACCCGATGAACCTCACGCTCTCCACGTTCATCAACGGCATCAAGACGCAGCACGGCACGACGCGCGACATGATTTTCGACATCGCGTCGCTGATCGAATACATCAGCAGCTTCATGACGCTCGCGCCGGGCGACGTCATCCTGACGGGCACGCCGGAGGGCCTCGCCGATACGAAGCCGGGCGATGAGGTCGTGACCGAGATCGAAGGCGTCGGTCGCCTCGTCAATTCGATCGTGAGTGAAACCGACTATTACCGCGCGGACTGACGGCGTCGGCGCAAGGAGCAAACGATGACGATCAAGCACTGGATCAACGGCAAGCAAGTCGAGAGCCGCGACACCTTCATCACCTACAACCCGGCGACGGGCGAGGAAATCACGGCGGTCGCCTCGGGCGGCGAGACCGAAGTCGATCTCGCGGTGCGCGCCGCGAAAGAGGCGTTCCCGAAATGGGCGAACACGCCCGCGAAGGAGCGCGCGAAGCTGATGCGCAAGCTCGCCGAGCTGATCGACAAGCACGTGCCGGAACTCGCCGCGCTCGAAACGCAGGACACCGGCCTGCCGATCTCGCAGACCAAGAAGCAGTTGATCCCGCGCGCATCGGAGAACTTCAACTTCTTCGCCGAAGTGTGCGTGCAGATGAACGGCCGCACCTATCCGGTCGACGATCAGATGCTCAACTACACGCTGTATCAGCCGGTCGGCGTGTGCGCGCTCGTGTCGCCGTGGAACGTGCCGTTCATGACGGCGACGTGGAAGACCGCGCCGTGCCTCGCGCTCGGCAATACGGCGGTGATGAAGATGTCGGAGCTCTCGCCGCTCACCGCGGATCAACTCGGCATGCTGGCGCTGGAGGCGGGGATTCCGCCGGGGGTGTTCAACGTGGTGCAGGGTTACGGTGCGACGGCCGGTGACGCGCTCGTGCGTCACCCCGACGTACGCGCCGTATCGTTTACCGGCGGCACCACGACCGGCAAGAAGATCATGGAAAGCGCGGGTCTCAAGAAATATTCGATGGAGCTAGGCGGCAAGTCGCCGGTGCTGATCTTCGACGATGCGGATCTCGAGCGCGCGCTCGACGCGTCGCTCTTCACGATCTTTTCGATCAACGGCGAGCGCTGCACGGCGGGCTCGCGCATCTTCATTCAACGCTCGATCTACGACGAGTTCGTGCGCAAGTTCGCGGAACGTGCGAGGCGCCTGATCGTCGGCGATCCGGCCGATGAGACGACGAACCTCGGCGCGATGATCACGCGCGCGCATTGGGAGAAAGTCACGGGCTATATCCGCCTCGGCGAACAGGAAGGGGCGAAGATCGTCGCCGGCGGCGCCGACAAGCCAGCCGATCTGCCCGCGCATCTGAAGAACGGCAACTTCGTGCGGCCGACGGTGCTCGCCGATGTCGACAACCGCATGCGCGTCGCGCAGGAAGAGATTTTCGGGCCGGTTGCGTGCCTGATTCCGTTCGAAGACGAAGACGACGGTCTGCGTCAGGCGAACGACATCGAGTACGGCCTCGCGTCGTACATCTGGACGCAGGATGTCGGCAAGGTCCATCGTTTGGCGCGCGGCATCGAGGCGGGCATGGTGTTCGTCAACAGCCAGAACGTGCGCGACTTGCGTCAGCCGTTCGGCGGCGTGAAGGCATCGGGCACCGGACGCGAAGGCGGCGAATACAGCTTCGAGGTCTTTGCCGAAGTGAAGAACGTCTGCATTTCGATGGGCGGTCATCACATTCCGAAGTGGGGCGTTTGACGATTGGAGACAGAACGATGGGCAAGCTTTCCTTAGCCGCCAAAATCACACACGTGCCTTCGATGTATCTGTCGGAGATGCCTGGACGGCACCACGGCTGCCGGCAGGCCGCCATCGACGGCCATCGGTTCATCGGCGAGCGCTGCCGCGAGCTGGGCGTCGACACGATCGTCGTGTCGGACACGCACTGGCTCGTCAACGCCGGCTATCACGTGAACTGCAACAGCCGTTTCGCGGGCACGTACACGAGCAACGAGCTGCCTCACTTCATCAAGAACATGACGTACGAGTATCCGGGCAACCCGGAGCTCGGACGCCTGATTGCGGCGACGGCGACCGAGCACGGCGTCTTCACGCGCGCCCACGAGATCGACAGCCTCGAGCTCGAGTACGGCACGCTCGTGCCGATGCGCTACATGAACAGCGATCAGCATTTCAAGGTGGTCTCGATCGCCGGCTGGTGCGCGTGGCACCCGCTCGACGAGAGCCGGCGCTTCGGCGCGGCGCTCAAGGAAGCGATCGAGGCGAGCGATTCGAACGTGGCGTTCTTTGCGAGCGGGTCGCTGTCGCATCGCTTCAACGACAACAACAGCCCGGAAGAAGCGATCCACATGATCAGCCGCGAGTTCTTCCGGCAAGTGGACGAGCGCGTCGTTCAACTGTGGAAGCAGGGCGACTTCGCGACCTTCTGCAAGATGCTGCCGGAATACAACCTGCATTGCTTCGGCGAAGGCGGGATGCACGATACGGCGATGCTGCTCGGTCTCGTCGGCTGGGATACGTACGACAAGCCGGTTGAGATCGTCACCGATTACTTCGCGAGTTCGGGCACCGGCCAGATCAACGCGATCTTCCCTTTGCCGTAAGCACGCGCAGCGCCATCACTCACTGGAGTCTCGACATGCCTCACATCGTCGTCGAATACACCGACAACCTGGGCGCCGACGCGCGCATCCCCGCGCTCCTGAAGACGATCAATGACACGCTGATCGCGCAGGACGGCGCGTTTCCGATCGGCGGCATCCGTTCGCGCGCGCTCGAATTGCACGACTACCGCGTGGCCGATGGCGCTGAAACGAGCGACGCGTTCGTGCACATCACGCTGAAGATCGGCGCAGGCCGCAGCGACGCGGTGAAGAAGAAAACCTGCGACGCGCTGTTCGAGGCGGTCAAGGCACACTTCGCCGAGGCGTATGCGAGGCGAGGCTTGGCGCTGTCGATGGAGCTGATCGAGTTCAGCGAAAGCGGCACGTACAAGCACAACAACATTCACGCGCGCTACCGGCGCGCCTCCTGAGCCACCCTGGGCGCTAAACACGGGCGCAAGTCTTTCGTTGGGGAATCGCACATCATGCTGAGCCAAAGCACGATCCAATTGCTGGCCAAAAAGCTCCATCAAGCCGAGCAGAATCGCGAGCAGATTCGCCAGATCTCGCTCGATCATCCGGACATCACGATCGACGACGCGTACGCCATCCAGCGCGAGTGGGTCGCCATGAAGATCGCGGAAGGGCGTGTGTTGAAGGGGCACAAGATCGGGCTGACATCGAAGGCGATGCAGTACACGTCGCAGATCGACGAGCCGGACTTCGGCGCGCTGCTCGATGACATGTTCTTCGACGTTGGCGGCACGGTGCCCGTCGATCGCTTTATCGTGCCGCGCGTCGAAGTGGAGCTCGCGTTCGTGCTCGGCAAGCGTCTGAAGGGACCGAATTGCACGATTTTCGATGTCTACGATGCAGTCGATTACGTGACGCCCGCGCTCGAAATCATCGACGCGCGCAGTCATTCGATCGACCCTGAAACGAAGCGTCCGCGCAAGGTGTTCGATACGATCGCCGACAATGCCGCGAACGCGGGCGTCGTGCTCGGCGGCCGGCCGATTCGGCCGCATGACGTCGACTTGCGCTGGGTCGCGGCGATCATGTCGCGCAACGGCGTCGTCGAGGAAACGGGGGTCGCGGCGGGCGTGCTCAATCATCCTGCGAACGGCGTGGCGTGGCTCGCGAACAAGCTCGCGCCGTTCGACGTCGCGCTGGAGCCGGGGCAGGTGATTCTCGGCGGCTCATTCACGCGGCCGTGCGCGGCAAGAAGGGGCGATACCTTCAGCGTCGATTACGGGCCGCTTGGCACGATCAACTGTTACTTCGGCTAAGCGGTTCGTTGCCACGGCAGGCGGCTTGCGAAATGCCTCGCCGCGAATGACGAACCGTCGAACCGGCGAGGAGCGAATTTGATGCAATTTCCAGCGAATACCTTCAAGGCGGCATTGCGCCGCAACGAACCGCTCATCGGCCTGTGGCTCGGGCTCGCGAATCCGTACAGCGCGGAGGTCGTCGCGGGCGCGGGTTTCGACTGGCTGCTGATCGACGGTGAGCATGCGCCCAACACGCTGACCACGACGCTCGCGCAACTGCAGGCGATCGCAGCCTATCCGTCGCAGCCGGTGGTGCGCGTGCCGTGCAACGATACGGTACTCATCAAGCAGGCTCTCGATATCGGCGCGCAGACGCTGCTCGTGCCGATGGTGCAGAACGCCGAAGAGGCGCGCGCGGCTGTCGCGGCGACGCGCTATCCGCCGCAGGGCGTGCGCGGCGTCGGCAGCGCACTCGCGCGCGCCTCGCGCTGGAGCCGGGTGCCGGAGTATCTGCAGCGCGCGAACGGGGAGATTGCGGTGCTCGTGCAGGCCGAGACGCGCGAGGCGCTTGCGAACCTCGCTGAGATTTCGGCAGTCGACGGGGTGGACGGCGTGTTCATTGGCCCCGCGGATCTCGCC
>DATGHJ010000312.1:0-2384 GCA_035308085.1 Trinickia sp.
TCGACGAGTACGCGCGCCTGCAGGCCGAGCGCCGCTGGCACGTGCTCGAACCGCATGCGCGCGGGACGTTCACCGTCGGCGTGCTCGGTCTCGGCGTGCTCGGTACGCACGTCGCGAAGACGCTCGCGTCGTTCGGCCTGCCGGTGCGCGGCTACAGCCGCACTGAAAAACGCATCGACGGCGTGACCGCCTATGCGGGCGCCGAGCAGCTCGACGCGTTTCTCGACGGCGTGAAGGTGCTCGTGAATCTGCTGCCGAGCACCCCCGATACGAACGACGTGCTGAACCGCAACACGTTCGCGAAGCTCGCGCGCGGCGCGTATCTCGTGAACGTCGCGCGCGGCGCGCATCTGGTCGAAGCGGATCTGCTCGAAGCGTTGCAGGACGGCCAGATCGCAGCGGCTACGCTCGACGTGTTCCGCAACGAACCGCTCGGCCCCGACCATCCGTTCTGGAACGAGCCACGCATTACGATCACGCCGCACAGCTCCGCCGAAACGCTGCGCGAAGCAAGCGTGCAGCAGGTGGCGCAAAAGATCGAGGCGCTCGAACGCGGCGAAGCGATCAGCGGCATCGTCGATTTGAAGCGTGGATACTGACCGCGCAGACAGACGTACGACATTTATTCAAAGCATCCAGGAGGCAACCGTGTCCATCCCCAGCGCAGTGAAGATCGTCGAAGTCGGCCCGCGTGACGGCCTGCAGAACGAAAAGGAATTCGTCCCGACGGACGTCAAGATCGAGCTCGTCAACCGGCTTGCCGCAGCGGGCTTCAAGAATGTCGAGGCGGCGTCGTTCGTGTCGCCGAAGTGGGTGCCGCAAATGGCCGATGGCGCCGAGGTGATGAGCGGCATCGAACGCCGCGCAGGCACGATCTACTCGGTGCTGACGCCGAACCTGAAAGGCTTCGAAGGCGCGCTCGCCGCGCGTGCCGATGAGATCGTGATCTTCGGCGCGGCGAGCGAGGCGTTCTCGCAGAAGAACATCAATTGCAGCATCGCGGAAAGCATCGCGCGCTTCGAGCCGGTCGTCGCGGCGGCGAAGGAGCATGGCCTGCGCGTGCGCGGCAGCGTGTCGTGCGCGCTCGGCTGTCCGTATCAAGGCGAGGTGCCGGTGGCGTCGGTGGTGGACGTCGTCGAGCGCTTTGCCGCGCTCGGCTGCGACGAGATCGATATCGCCGATACGATCGGCGTCGGCACGCCGAAGCGCACGCGCGAAGTGTTCGGCGCCGTGACGCAATCGTTCCCGCGCGAACGGCTCTCCGGCCACTTCCACGATACCTACGGGCAAGCGCTCGCGAATATCTACGCGGCGCTCATCGAAGGCATCGAGATTTATCACGCATCGGTCGCGGGGCTGGGCGGCTGTCCGTACGCAAAGGGCGCGACCGGCAACGTCGCGACCGAAGACGTGCTGTACCTGATGAACGGCCTCGGCATCGAAACCGGCGTCGATCTCGATCAAGTGGTCGCGATCGGCGATTTCATCTCGACGTCGATCGGCCGCGCGAACGTATCGCGCGCCGGCAAGGCTTTACTCGCGAAAGCGCGCAGCCAGGCCGCGTGCTCGTAAGCCCTTGACGCGCTCCGTCACTCACTCAGCGAAAACCACCTTTACTATGTCGGACGAAGCCTTTACCGAATCGAGCGGCAACGAGATGCTCCCCGATAGCGCTCGCCGCGTCGCGCAATTGTTGCGCGAGCGCGGGCACACCAAATCCGTCGTGATGCTGCCGGAGACCGGCAAGACCTCGGCCGAAGCGGCCGCGGGGCTTGGCTGCTCGGTCGCGCAGATCGCGAAGTCGATCCTGTTCCGGCGCCGCGAGGACGATGCACCGGTGCTGGTCGTGGCGAGCGGCGCGAATCGCGTCGACGAAAAGAAAGTCGCGCAGCAAGTCGGCGCTATCGCGCGCGCGGACGCGAAGTTCGTGCGCGAGAAGACCGGCTATGCAATTGGCGGCGTCTGCCCGATCGGGCACGCCACGCCGCCCGTCACGCTGATCGACGCCGACTTGCTCGAACTGGAAAGCCTGTGGGCCGCGGCAGGCCATCCGCACGCGGTGTTCAATCTCTCGCCGCAGGAACTCGTCGCTTTGACGGGGGCGCCCGTGGCCGACGTGGCGCTGCGCGAAGCATGACGAGCTCCGAAGCCACCCAAACCCAAACTCAGGACGCGCCGCCAACGCGCGCCGTGCCGTCGCCGTGCATCGACGTGTGCAAGATGAATGCCGACACGCAATGGTGCGACGGGTGCCTGCGCACGATCGACGAGATCCGTGCGTGGTCGAAGCTCGACGACGACGGCAAGCGCGCCATCTGGGCGGAACTCGAACTGCGGCACGCGTCGCTGATGGAAAAGCGCAAGGCGGCCGCGCCATGAACGAA
>DATGHJ010000313.1:0-6073 GCA_035308085.1 Trinickia sp.
TGATGCTCGACGGCAAAGTGCTCGGCCAGCGCACGTTCGTTGCGCGCGCACCCGCGAGCACCGCGGATGCCGCCGGCGGCGCGCGAGCGCTCGCCGCCGCGAGCGACGATTTCGTCTCGCAGCTCGTCGTGTGGCTCGGCATGACGCCGATCGTCGCGTCGAAGTGATCGGCGTGCGTTTGTGCCGCGCTCGCTATAATCGCTGGGACCTCTCCACACCTCCGACACCATGGATTCCTTCTACAAGTACCACGTGTTCTTCTGCCTGAATCAGCGCGAACCGGGCGCCGAGCGGCCGAGCTGCGCGAATTGCAATGCGCAGGCGATGCAGGAGTACGCGAAGAAGCGCGTGAAGCAACTGGGCCTCGCCGGCCCCGGCCAGGTCCGCATCAACAAGGCGGGCTGCCTCGATCGCTGCGAGCAAGGGCCGACCGTCGTCGTGTATCCGGAAGGCACTTGGTACACCTATGTCGACGAAGCGGACATCGATGAGATCGTCGACTCGCATCTGGCCAACGGCAAGGTCGTCGAGCGTTTGTTGATCGACCGTTGATCCGCGCAAGGCAATGAACGTTCACACTCAAAAATTTCTGATCGACGGGCCCGTCGGCAAGATCGAAATGGCGCTCGACGTGCCCGACGCCGTGCGTGAAGAAGGCGCAGCGCCGCGCGGCATTGCGCTCGTCGCGCATCCGCATCCGCTCTTCGGCGGCTCGATGGACAACAAGGTCGCGGTTACGCTCGCGCGCACGCTCGTGCAGCTCAACTACGTGACGTACCGCTCGAACTTTCGCGGGGTTGGCGAGACGCAAGGCGAGCACGACAACGGTCACGGCGAGCGCGACGATCTGCTCGCGGTGCTCGACTACATGCGCGCGCAGCCGGGGCAGGCCGATCTGCCGCTCGTGCTCGCGGGCTTTTCGTTCGGCACGTTCGTGCTTTCGCACGTCGCGAAGGCGCTCGCCGAGGCGGGCAAGGAGATCGAGCGGATGGTGTTCGTCGGCACGGCGGCGAGCCGCTGGAAAGTCGCGACGGTGCCCGAAAACACGCTCGTCATTCACGGCGAGACCGACGACACGGTGCCGATCGCGTCAGTCTACGACTGGGCCCGGCCGCAAGAATTGCCGATTGTCGTGATCCCCGGCGCCGAACATTTTCTGCATCGCAAGCTGCACATCCTGAAGCGCATCATCGTCGACGCCTGGCGCTGATTTGTATTTTCCGGCCTACAGGTACGCATAAAGCGCAAAAACGCCACAGCGCGGCGCGTATAATGGGCGCAATTTTTTGCGCGAGTGCCGCCGTTTGATGTGACCCCCTAGTGCGTGAAAAGTGGGTCGCGGTGACGCGCGCGTGATCGCTCTTCCAACGGCGCGCCCCCCGCGTGCATTGCTCACTACCGCCCGAATCGATCCTATGCGTTTTTCCTCCTCCGGCCTCTCGTCCGTCGCAACGTCTTTCGTTCCCCAATCCGTCAGCCGCGCCGTGTCTCTCGGCCTCTTGCTGCCCGCCACGCTCGTCGCCAGCACCGCGTTCGCGCAGGTGCCGCCGCCGGGCGTGAACGCGCGCTCGTGGGTGCTCGTCGATGCGACCAGCAACCAGGTGCTCGCCTCGGGCAATGCCGATGAGCGCGTCGAGCCCGCGTCGCTCACCAAGCTGATGACCGCGTACCTCGTCTTCGAAGCGCTGCAGACGAAGAAGATTTCGATGGATCAAGTGGTGACGCCGAGCGAAGCGGTGCGCCGCGTGGGCACCGACGAATCGCGCATGTTCATCGAAGCGGACAAGCCGGTGACCGTGCACGACCTCGTCTACGGCATGATCGTCCAGTCGGGCAACGACGCGGCGATCGCGCTCGCCGAGCTCGTCGGCGGCAGCGAGGCGCAGTTCGTCAACATGATGAACACCGAAGCGCAGCGTCTCGGCATGAAGGGCACGCACTTCGCCGACGTGAACGGCATGCCCGATGCGAACCACTACACGACGGCAGCCGACTTGGCCACGCTGTCGACGCACCTGATCCGCGATTTCCCCGACTACTACAACATCTTCTCGGTCAAGGACTTCACGTACAACAAGATCAAGCAGCCGAACCGCAACCGTCTCCTGTGGATCGACCCGACCGTCGACGGCCTGAAGACCGGTCACACGCAGGCGGCCGGCTACTGCCTGATCGCGTCCGCGAAGCGTCCGCTGCCTGGCTCGCCCGACGTGAGCCGCCGTCTTGTCACCGTGATGATGGGCGAGCAGAAGGAGCACGACCGCGTGCAGGACAGCATGAAGATGCTGAGCTACGGCTATAGCGCGTACGACACCGTGCGTCTGTACAAGGCGAATCAGGTCGTGCAGACGCCGCGCGTCTACAAGGGTGCGGCCGATACCGTGCAAGTCGGCGTGAAGGGCGACCAGTACATCACCGTGCCGCGCGGCATGGGCGACAAGATCAAGCCGCAGGTCACGCTCAGCCAGCCGCTCATCGCGCCGATCGCCAACGGCCAGCAGGTCGGCACGGTGCAGCTCGTCGCCGACGGCAAGTCGGTCGCGCAGTTCCCGGTCGTCGCGCTGCAGGCGGTGCCGCAGGCGGGCGTGGTCGGGCGCATCTGGGATTCGCTGCTGCTGATGATCAACAAGAAGAAGTCGTAAAGCTTTCAGGACCATGACCGAGCAGACGTTGGACCCCGTCGTCTATCTGAACGGCGAGCTCACGCCGCTGTCGGAAGCGCGCATTCCGGTGCTCGACCGCGGCTTCATCTTCGGCGACGGCATTTACGAAGTCGTGCCGCTCTATGCGAGCGAGCACGGCCTCACGCCGTTTCGCTTCGCGTCGCATCTCGCGCGGCTTTCGCGCAGCCTTGCGAAAGTCGGCATCGAGAATCCGTTCGACAACGACGGCTGGCGCGCGCTGCTCGCGCGCGTGGTCGCGGCGAATTACCCGCAGGGCGGCACGCCCGCCGATTCCCGTGCCGGCGGCCATGCGCTTGCCTATATTCAAGTGACGCGCGGCGTCGCGAAGCGCGGGCACGCGTTTCCGGCGGGTATCCGGCCGACGGTGTTCATGATGGTCAATCCGATGCGCCTGCCCGACGACGCGGTGCGTGCACGCGGCGTGCGCTGCGTGAGCGCGGAAGACAAACGTTGGCTGCATTGCGACATCAAGTCGGTGTCGCTGCTCGGCAATGTGCTGATGGCCGAGCATGCGGCGAAGAACGACGCGTTCGAGACGATCCAGTTGCGCGACGGGATGCTGACCGAGGCGTCGTCGGCGAACGTCTGGGTGGTGAAGGGCGGCGAGCTGTTTGCGCCGCTTCGCGATCACAAGATCCTCGAAGGCATCCGCTACGGGCTGATCGAGGAGTTGGCGCGCGAATGCGGCATCCGCTTCACCGCGCGCGACGTGACGGAAGCGGAGCTGCGCGCGGCCGACGAGATCCTGATCAGCTCGGCGACGAAGGAAGTGCTGCCCGTGACCGATCTGGACGGCGCGCCGGTCGGCGACGGCAAGCCGGGCTCGGTGTATGCAGCGCTATATGCAGCGTATCAGCGCGCGAAGGCGCGCGAGGCGCAGATTGAAGGCGCCTGGGCCTGTTAATCCCGTGAAAAGGCCCAATCTAGGCTGCGTGGAGAGAAAGATGAGCCCGGTCAACGAATCCCTATTTGAGTTTCCTTGCGACTTTCCTATCAAGGTGATGGGAAAGTCGCACCCCGATTTCACCGACACGATCGTGACGGTGATCCGCCAGTTCGACAACGAGTTCGACGCCTCGCGCATCGAGACCCGGCCGTCCTCGGGCGGCAACTACACCGGCCTGACCGTCACGGTGCGGGCGCTGAGCCGCGATCATCTCGACGATATCTACCGGGCGCTGACCGGGCACCCGATGGTCAAGGTGGTGCTGTAGGGCGACGGGCTATTGCCCTGCCGTTCGCAGCACGGCTGCCGCTCCGTCCCTTCCTGCTTTGCAGGCGAGGCCGTAGAGCGCCTGAAACTTCTCGACCTCCTCGAATAACCAGTCCCTGAACGCCCGCACGCGCATGGTCTCCAGCGACCGCGGCGGGCACACGAAGTAGTAGGTCCAGGGGCTCGGCCCATCGATGTCGAACAAGCGCACGAGCCGCCCCGCAGCGATTTCATGCATGGCGATCGAGCGTCGCACGAGCGCGATGCCCTGGCCGTCGGCAGCCGCTTGCAGCAGGTTCGACGAATCCTGATACAACACCCCGCGCTTCGGTTCCGAGGCGCTGATCACACCGGCCGCGGCGAACCACGGACGCCATAGCTCGTCGTCGGAGCGCAGCAGCGCGTAGTTCAGCAGATCGGCGGGCGTCGGCGGCAGTTGCCCGCCGTTGTAGTCCGGCGAGCAAACCGGGAAGAACACCTCGTCGAGCAGCGGCTCGACGTGCAGCCCCTCGTATTGGCCGAAGCCGAAGCGGACGGCCGCGTCGACGTCGTCGCGCGCGAAATCGGCCAGCGCATTAGTCGAGAGCAATTCGAGGTCGATTTCGGGGTATCGCTCAATGAAACCGCCGATGCGCGGCGTGACCCAGCGCGCCGCAAATGACGTCAGGATCGATACCACCAGCCGCCGCTCGCGGTCGCCGGCGCGCACCGAGCGCGTGGCTTCCGCGAGCGCCATCAGCGCGGCGCGCACCTCCTTCGCGTAGCGGCAGCCGACTTCGGTGAGCCGCACGCGCTTGCCGTCGCGCTCGAAGAGGGCGATGCCGAGCTCGGCTTCAAGCGCGCGGATTTGGTGGCTGACTGCGCCATGCGTGACGAACAGTTCGTCGGCCGCGCGCGAGAAGCTTTCGTGGCGCGAGGCCGCTTCAAATGCCTTGATCGCGTTGAGCGCGGGGAGTTGTCGGAGATCCATTGCTAATTTTTCTCACAACGACGTGAAAATTGATCGTTTGGGGTAATCCCTTGCTGCATCTACGATTCTAGTCACGGAACAGCACTTTGACGGAGCGGATCATGCAAGAAATTTCTTCAAGCATCACGTTCGAAATTAACCCCGGCAAAACGGTGCCGATGATGGTCATGAAGAGCACGCGGCTCACGGTGCAGGGCGCGAGCATGTGGGTGACGCGCAGCAACGACACCGAAGACTATTGGCTCGAACCGGGCGATTGCCTGCGCTTGCGCCGCGGCGAGCGCCTCTGGCTCAGCGCGGAAGGCGTTCAGCCGGCGGCTGTAGCGTTCTGGGTCGCGCCCCGCCCGAAGGACGGCTTGCGCGACTGGCTGGCCGACCTCGGCACTCGCATGGGCCTGCGCAGCGGCTGGCGGACCGTTTGACGCGGTGGCCCGCTCAATTCGGCTGATGATTGCGTCCGGCGGGGCACGCGGGATTTCGGTAAACTACCGCGATCATGTGTGCCACGCCGGTTTCGCCGCTTTTCCGTTCTTCCGATCTGCCTGACGCCGACCCCCTAGAGGCGGTGGTCCTCACAGGCACGGCTGACGCGCCCGCCATCCTGCTGCGCTGGCGTGGTCTCGAACCCTACGAAACGAGCTTCGACGCGATGCGCGCGTTCACCGACGCCCGCACCGACGAGACCCCCGATGAAATCTGGCTCGTCGAGCATCCTCCGGTTTTCACGCTAGGCCAGGCCGGCGACCCGTCCCACCTGCTGGCAGCCGACGCCGGCATCCCGCTCGTCCGGGTCGACCGTGGCGGACAGATCACCTACCACGGCCCGGGCCAGATCGTTGCGTATCTGCTTTTGAACCTGCGCCGCCGCAAGCTCATGGTGCGCGAGCTGGTCACGAAGATCGAGGAGGCCGTGATCGAAACCCTCGCGGCGTATAATCTGGCGGGCGCTCGCAAGGCAGGCGCGCCCGGCATCTACGTGGCGCCGGGGCCGCGGGCCGGCGCGCACGAGGGTGCGAAGATCGCGGCGCTCGGCCTCAAAATCCGCAACGGTTGCAGCTATCACGGCGTGAGCCTGAACGTGAAGATGGATCTGCAGCCGTTCCTTGCGATCAATCCGTGCGGCTACGCGGGACTCGAAACGGTCGACATGGCGACGCTAGGCGTCGCCGCCGGCTGGGACGACGTGGCCAGGACCCTCGCGGCTCG
>DATGHJ010000314.1:0-3284 GCA_035308085.1 Trinickia sp.
TGACACGCCAGCAGTTCTGGAACATCATCAAGCGCCATGCACGCGCGGCGGACGTGCACGCGCCGCTGTCGCCGCACACGCTGCGGCACGCGTTCGCGACGCACTTGCTCAATCACGGCGCGGATCTGCGCGTGGTGCAACTGCTGCTCGGCCACACCGATATCTCGACGACACAGATCTACACGCACGTCGCGCGCGAGCGGCTCAAGTCGCTGCACGCGGCGCATCATCCGCGAGGGTGAGGGTTGGATTCGAGTCATGGGCGCCGCTAGAATGCGCCCATGAGCAAATCGAAACACGTTTCCGAAACCCCAGCCACGCAGTTTCTGCGACGCCACAAGGTGAGCTTCAGCGAGCATCCCTATGAGTACGTGGAGCATGGCGGCACGTCCGAGTCCGCGCGGCAGCTCGGCGTCGACGAACATCGCGTCGTCAAGACGCTCGTCATGGAAGACGAGCACGCGAAGCCGCTGATCGTGCTGATGCACGGCGACCGCACCGTCTCCACGAAAAATCTCGCGCGGCAAATCGGCGCTAAACGCGTCGAGCCCTGCAAGCCGGAGGTGGCGAACCGGCATTCGGGCTATCTCGTCGGCGGCACGTCGCCGTTCGGCACCAAGAAGACGATGCCGGTGTACGTCGAATCGAGCATCCTCGAGCTCGACACAATCTATCTGAACGGCGGCAAACGCGGCTACCTCGTGAGCCTTGCGCCCGGCGTGCTGACAGTGCTGCTGGAGGCGAAGCCCGTGCAATGCGCTAGCCTCGACTGATTTTCCGCGGCCGCGGCCTGCCGCGAAGGGGGGGCGTCGGCGGCAGACAGGGAAAGCAAGGATCTTCTCCGTGACGGCGCTTCGGTAGAATGAGCGCCGGTCCGTGACCGGCCCGCCGCCTTCGGCCCCGCCCTCGATAACGATACGTTGAAAGAGTCCCTTACATGGAAATCCTGATCGCCACTGTTGCTGCTTACCTGATCGGATCGGTGTCGTTTGCCGTGATCGTCAGCGCCGCAATGGGGCTGGCCGACCCGCGCTCGTACGGCTCGAAGAACCCCGGCGCGACGAATGTGCTCAGAAGCGGCAACAAGAAGGCGGCGATTCTCACGCTGATCGGCGATGCGTTCAAAGGTTGGCTCGCGGTGTGGCTCGTCGCGCGATATGGCCCGCACTTCGGCCTCGACGACAGTGCGATCGCGCTCGCGGCAATCGCGGTTTTCCTCGGCCACCTGTATCCGATCTTCTTCAAGTTCAAGGGCGGCAAGGGCGTGGCGACGGCGGCGGGTGTGCTGCTCGCGATTCACCCCGTGCTCGGTCTCGCGACCGCGCTCACGTGGCTCATCATCGCGTTCTTTTTCCGTTATTCGTCGCTGGCTGCGCTGTGTGCCGCAGTGTTCGCGCCGCTCTTCGACATCTTTTTATTCGGCGAAAACCGCGTTGCCTGGGCCGTCTTTGCGATGAGCGCGCTGCTCATTTGGCGCCATCGCGCGAATATTTCGAAGCTGATTGCCGGCCAGGAAAGCCGGATCGGGGAAAAGAAGCGTGACGCCGGCGGTGCGCCGGCTCGCAAGCATTGATGGCCGCGGCCAGGCTGCGAGCCTGGCCGCTTGGCCTAATGATGCAAATCAATCGCGGAAGTTGTTGAAGTCGAGCGGCGTATCGGTCACGTCTTTGCGCAGCATCGCGATCACGCTTTGCAGGTCGTCTCGCTTGGTGCCCGAGACGCGTACCGCGTCGCCCTGGATGCTTGCCTGAACCTTGATCTTGCTGTCCTTCACGAGCTTGACGATCTTCTTCGCGAGATCGCCCGACACGCCTTTCTTCACGGTCACGACCTGCTTCACCTTGTCGCCGCCGATCTTCTCGATCTTGCCGTAGTCGAGGAAGCGCACGTCCACACTGCGCTTCGCCATTTTCGACAGCAGCACGTCTTTCACCTGGCCAAGCTTGAAGTCGTCGTCGGCGAACAGCGTCAGTTCGCCTTCCTTCTGCTCGACACGCGCGTCGGACCCCTTGAAGTCGAAACGCGTCGAGATTTCCTTGTTGGACTGCTCGATCGCGTTCTTCACTTCGATCATGTTGGCTTCGCAAACGACGTCGAACGATGGCATTGCTTTCTCCCTGTATAGAGCGGCGGTGCCCGCGCCTTTGGCGCAGCGCCGCGGCTGCGCGGCAGGCACTCGCTATAATCACGAACCGAACGCCATTCTACCGACCCCTTCATCTTTTGCCCAAGGCCGCCGCGCTTCGCGATGCGGCGGCGTTGCGCCATGAAAGCGATTTCCGATGTCTTTGCCCGATTGTTCGCCTGACCATTCGCCCGCTTCCGTCACGTTCGTTTCCGACGCGTCGCTGCGCCCGTACAACACGTTCGGTATCGACGTGCGCGCGCGCCTGCTGTGCAAGATCGAGCGCGAAGATCAATTGATCGGCATCGCGCTTGATTCTCGGGTAGCGGGCCAGCGGATGCTCGTGCTGGGCGGCGGCAGCAACGTCGTGCTGACGCGTGATTTCGAAGGGCTGGTGCTACTGATCGAACTGCACGGCAAGCGCATCGTGCGCGAGGACGATGAAGCCTGGTACGTCGAGGCCGCCGCGGGCGAAAACTGGCACGAGTTCGTCGCTTGGACGCTCGCCGAGGGGCTGCCTGGACTCGAAAACCTCGCGCTAATTCCAGGCACGGCGGGTGCGGCGCCGATTCAGAATATCGGCGCCTACGGGCTCGAGATGTGCGAGCGTTTCGCGTCGCTGCGGGCGGTCGAGCTGGCGACCGGCAAGATCGTCGAGTTCGACGCGGCCGCATGCCGCTTCGGCTATCGCGACAGTTTTTTCAAGCGGGAAGGGCGTGATCGGTTTGCCATCGTTTCGGTGACGTTCAAGCTGCCGAAGGCGTGGACGCCGCACGCCGACTATGCCGACGTCGCCCGCGAACTGGCAGCGCGCGGCGGGGCGGCGGCGGGTTTGGCTGCGACGCCGCAGGCGATTTTCGAGGCGGTGGTCGCGGTGCGGCGCGCGAAGCTGCCCGATCCGCTCGTGCTCGGCAACGCGGGCAGCTTCTTCAAGAACCCGGTCGTCGATGCCGCTCAGTGCGACGCGTTGAAGGCAAGAGAGCCGGAACTGGTGTCGTATCGGCAGCCGGATGGGCGGGTCAAGCTCGCGGCAGGCTGGCTGATCGACCGCTGCGGCTGGAAGGGGCGCGCGCTGGGCGCGGCGGCCGTGCATGACCGCCAGGCGCTCGTGCTCGTCAATCGCGGCGGCGCGACGGGCGTCGACGTGCTCGCGCTGGCG